>NZ_JBFUKJ010000002.1:0-163614 GCF_056400905.1 Cellulomonas sp. P4_H12 | reverse complement strand
AGGCGGTGGCCACCGCCCGCATGGCTCCAGTGCGCGGCCCGGAGGCCACGCGGCGTTCGTCGGCAAGCTTCTGCTCCCAGGCCTCGTCGGCCTCGCGCCCCGCGAGCACGGCGCGGCGACCGAGCACGAGGACGGACGCGAGCAGCACGGTGGGCACGGYGCCGACGACCCAGGTGACCAGCGGGCTCAGCCCGACGGCGGCCCAGCCGAGCACCGTCGCGACCACGAGGAGGCCCGCCAGGACGGCGCGCCGGCGCGCGGCGGCGGCGCGACGGGCGACGGAGGCMGCCCGGGCGGCTCGCGCCTGTGCGGCGCGGCGTGCCGCGTCCGCGGTGATCCGGTCCTGGGTGCCGTGCGGTCGGTCCACGGTGGTGCCTCCTGTCGCGCTCCCGGTGGCCACCGGGAGCCCCTTGCCCGGGGTCAGCAGCCCCGCGGTGCTGCTCGCCGTCGGCCCGCACTCCGCGGAGGCGGCCTCCTGGCGGATGCGCCGGTCGCTCACGGCGACCACGCGCAGCGCCTCGGAGAACCGGTCGTCCGCCCGGGACTCGAGCAGCTGCTGCCGGTGCCGCAGCTTGTGCGGCACCAGGTATGCCACCCACAGGACCACCAGCGCGAGCGCGACCGGTCCTGCGAGATCGTTCACGTCACGACGGTAGGCGCCGGGGCCGCACGTGCCGGGGACCGCCCCGGCGTGTCGGCCTGTGCGTCACCCGTTCCGGGCCCGCCAGCGCGCCAGCAGCCCGTCGGGGACGTCCTCGACGGTCAGCGCGAACGTGCGGTGGTCGCACCACCGGTCCTGGATGTGCAGGTACTTCTCGCGCAGCCCCTCGTCGCGGAAGCCCAGCTTCTCGACGACGCGCAGGGACGGCCCGTTCTCCGGGCGGATGTTGACCTCGACCCGGTGCAGCCCGAGCGCCGTGAAGCAGTGGTCGGTGGACAGGGCCACGGCGGTCGGGGTCACGCCCAGGCCCGCGACGTGCTCCGACACCCAGTAGCCGATCGCCGCCGAGCGCAGCGAGCCGTACGTGATCGAGGAGACGGTGAGCTGCCCGACGAGCGTGCCGCGCAGGTCGACCGCGAACGGCAGCGTCACGCCCGCGCGCGCCTGGGCGGACAGCGAGCGCACGAACGTCCCGAACGACGGGCGCGGACCCGTGACCGGGATCGGGCTCGTCGCGTCCCACGGCTCGAGCCACGCGGCGTTCTGCGCGCGCAGCGCCATCCACGTGTCCTGGTCGCGACGCCGCAGGGGCCGCAGCCGCACGTCGCCCTCCACCAGCACGGCGGGCCAGCCGGTCGCCATCAGCCCTCCAGCACGAGGCAGTGGATCACCTGGCGGGGGTGCACCGTCAGGTCCTGCTCACCGACGACCGCCAGCGCGTTGGCCTGCGCGAGCGCGTTGATCGTGGGTGCCGACGGGTCGCCGATCGGGGTCAGGTGGTACCCCTCGTCCGGCGAGCCCAGGACCGTGGCGGGCACGAACTGCCGGAGCCCGGGCGGGGACACCCAGCCCTCGGTCACCTCCGCCGCGACCGACGGGCGGAAGAGCTCCGCGTGCCCGGCCATGGCGCGCAGCGCGGGCCGGACGAAGACCTCGAACGACACCTGCGCGGCGACCGGGTGCCCCTGCAGGGCGAAGATCGGGACGGACTTGTCGCTGGCCAGCTCGTCCGCGACCGTGCCGAAGCCGTGCCGCTGCCCGGGCGTCATCGCGATCTGGTCGAGCCGCACGCTGCCCATGGGCGCCAGCACGTCCTTGACCGTGTCGTGCGTCAGCTCGGACAGGCCGCCGGTGATGACGATGAGGTCGGCGCGGACCAGCTGGTCCTCGATCGCCTCGCGCAGGATCGCGCGGTCGTCGCCCAGGATGCCCACCCGGACCGCGGCCGCGCCGGCGTCGCGGACCGCCGCCTCCAGCGCGTGCCCGTCGGCCTCGAACACCCCGGTGCCGGACCGGTCCGCGTTCGTGCCGGGCTCCACCAGCTCGTCGCCGACGGAGAGCAGCACCACGCGCGGCGTCGGGTGGACCCGCAGCCGGCCGCGGCCCATCGCGGCGGCCAGGGCCAGCTGGCGGGCGCCGAGCCGGGTCCCCGCCGCCAGCACGACGTCCCCCGCGCGCACGTCGGACGCGGCGGCGCGCACGTGCTGCCCGGCGACCGCCGGACGCTGCATGGCGACCCGGGCGGTCCCCCGGTCGGTCTCCTCGAGCGGCACCACGGCGTCGGCCCCCAGGGGCAGCGGCGCACCGGACGCGATCCGGACGGCCGTGCCGGGCACCAGCCGCAGCGGGCCCGGCTGCCCCGGACGGACGTCGTGCGCGACCGGCAACGCCTGCGCGCTCGCGTACCCGGCACCCGCCGTCTCGTGCGCGGCCACGGCGTAACCGTCCCGCGACGCGACGGCCAGCGCCGGCAAGTCGTGCGTCGCCGTGACGTCGGCGGCGAGGATGCAGCCCACGGCGTCTCGCAGCACGACGTCGAGCGGTGCGACCGGTCCGACTGCGGCCAGCACGGCCGCTAGGTGGTCCTGGACCGATCTCATGCGGGCATTGTGCCCCGCCCGGACCGGTCAGTCGGTCAGCGACCCAGCGAAGTCGGCCAACCAGGCACGGAAGTCGGGCCCGAGGTCGGGACGGTCCACCGCGATCTGGACGACGGCCTTCAGGTAGTCGAGCCGGTCGCCGGTGTCGTACCGCCGCCCCCGGAACACCACGCCGTACACGCCGCCCCCGTCCGCCGCCGGCAGGTCGGCGAGCGTCGCGAGGGCGTCGGTCAGCTGGATCTCGCCGCCGCGGCCCGGCTCCGTGCTCTCGAGCACCTCGAACACGGCGGGGTGCAGCACGTACCGGCCGATGATCGCCAGGTTGCTGGGTGCCTCGTCGGCCGGGGGCTTCTCGACGAGACCGGTGATCCGCACCTGGTCCGGGTCGTCGGCACCCTCGAACGCCTCGACCGCCGCGCACCCGTACAGGGAGATCTGCGACTCGGGGACCTCGAGCAGCGCGATGACCGACCCGCCGGTCCGCTCCTGCAGCGCGAGCATGGTGCTGAGCAGCTCGTCGCGCTCGTCGATCAGGTCGTCCCCGAGCAGCACCGCGAACGGCTCCTGCCCGACGTGGTGCTTGGCCTGCAGGACGGCGTGCCCGAGCCCCTTGGGCTGCCCCTGCCGGACGAAGTGCACGTGCCCGAGCTCGGTGGACTCGCGCACCTTGGCCAGCCGCTCGAGGTCGCCCTTCGCCTCCAGCGCCGCCTCGAGCTCCGGGACGGCGTCGAAGTGGTCGGCGAGCGTGCGCTTCGATCGGCCTGTGATGAGCAGGACGTCGTCGAGACCGGCCTTGACGGCCTCCTCCACCACGTACTGGATGGCCGGCTTGTCGACTACCGGGAGCATCTCCTTCGGCGTCGACTTCGTGGCGGGCAGGAACCTGGTCCCCAGGCCCGCAGCGGGAATGACTGCCTTGTGGATCGTCATGACGGGACAGTAGCCGCGCCTGTCCCGGTGCGCAGTGGCGTGCGTCACCACGAGGAAGTGTTCACACTCGGTCCCCCGGGGCGTCGTCGGGGAGTCTTGCGGTGGGCGACACTGGTCCCATGAGCAGCGTCGCCCAGCCGTATCCGCGCGTGTCCGAGGGGGACGAGGTCGAGGACGTCAAGGAACGGCTGAGGATGGCCATACGCGAGGCCCGCAAGGCTCGCTCCGCCCGGCTCCGGGAGGCCGCGGCCCGCGCGCTCGCCGATGTCGTCCTGACCATCCCCGCCGTCGCCGAGGCCGGCTGCGTGTCCGTGTACGCCTCGCGCGTCACCGAACCGGGCACCGGTCCCCTGCTCGAGGCGCTGGCCGCACGCGGCGTCCGGGTCCTCATGCCCGTGCTCGGCAGCGGGCTGCAGCGCGACTGGGCGGAGTACGCGGGTCCCGACGACCTGCGCGAACGCGCGCCGGGCCGACCACCCGAGCCGGGCGGTCCGACGCTGGGCGCCGCGGCGCTGGCCGACGCGGACGTCGTCATCGCCCCGGCCCTGGCCATTGACACCACCGGCGCCCGGCTGGGCCAGGGGGGCGGCTGGTACGACCGCGCGCTCGAGCACATCCGCCCCGGCGTCCCGGTGGTCGCGCTCGTCTTCCCGGAGGAGCTCTACGACGCCGACACCCGCCCGCTGCCCCGCGAGCGCCACGACCGGGTGGTCGACGCCGTGGCCACCCCGCTGGAGTGGCACCGCATCACGGCGTGAGCGTCAGCCGGTCCCGGACGTCCGCCGCCGTCGCGGCCTGCGTGAACGGCCAGGGGAACGTCTCGCCGCGCGACCACGGACCGAACTGGTCCGCGTAGTGGACGCTCGCCGGGTGCCCTGAGGCGCCCGTCAGCGTGACCCACGTCGACGCGTCGAGGTCGCCGAGGTCCACGACCATCCGCATCGACGGTGCGGCCGTCACCCCGAACGAGCCGGAGCTCGCGTCCCACGCGGTCGCGTCCACGATCGACGACCCACCTCCGACGCCGATGGGGTCGGGGTTCACCAGGTTCCGCACGACGGACGGGATCGAGGGTCCTCCCAGGACGGGGTGCTCGGGCGCGGCCGTGTGCACCTGCCCCCACCGCCACTCGGTCGCCTCGCGGCCCTGCTGCGCGGTGAGCTGCCGGCGCGCCGCGACCATCGCGCGGGTGAGCACCTCGTCGCGACCCTCGACGACGCCGGGCGTCGACTTGTCGTCCCACCACGGCGACGCGGGCTCGTCGATCAGCGTGCGGACCACCTCGAGCCAGCGCGAGTCGCCGTCGGGGCCGTACCCGTCCGGCAGGTCGTCGGCGAAGGCGGACTTGAGCACGTCGGCCCAGACGGCCGCGAAGTACGCCGCGGCCGCCGAGTCCGAGGATTGCACCCGGTCCCACGTGCGCAGGAGCTCCTGCCCGTCGTCGTAGAACGTGTCGTGGATGGGCAGCGTGAGCAGCACGGGGACGAGGACGTCGGCGTACGGGCTGTGCTGGTCGAGCTGCACCCGGCTCATGTCGGCCGCGTCGACCTTGCCGCTCGACGTGGCCGAGGTCAGCAGGTCGCGGATCCTCTGCGCGCGGTAGCCGTAGTCCCAGTCGTTGGTGAGGAACGGCCCGGTCCCGGCGGGCGTGACGGCCTGGTTCGCCGTGACGATGATGCCGCCGGCCGGGTCGAGCGTGCGGGGCATGTCAGCCGGGTCGACGAAGCCGGTCCAGTCGTAGCGGCTGTCCCAGCCCGGCCGCGGCCAGGTGCCGTTCGCGGGGACGGGCCCGCCCGGCACCACGGCGCGGGTCGGGATGCGGCCCGGCGCCTGGTAGCCGATGTGGCCGTCCGTCGTCGCGAAGACGATGTTCTGCGACGGCACGTCGAACGACGCCGCCGCGGCCCGGACGTCGTCGGCGTTCGCCGCGACGTTCATCGCGAGGACGGCGTCCATGGTCCGTCCGGGCTGCAGGGCGGTCCATGCCAGCGCCACGTCGAACCGGCGCCCCGGAGAGCCCTCGGGGACCGGCGCGCCGCCGACCCCCACCAGGTCCAGCACGTCCGACACGATCGGGCCGTGCACGGTCTCGCGGACCTTCAGCCGCACGTCGGCGCCGCCGTTGACGTGGATCAGCTCCGTGCGCTCGGTGATGGGAGCCTCGCCACCGTCGCGCCGGGTGGTGCTCCCGTCGACGCGCTCGAGGAAGAAGTCCGTCACGTCCGCGCCCAGGTTGGTCAGCCCCCAGGCCAGCTTCGCGTTGTGCCCGATCACGACACCCGGCATGCCCGCGAACGCGAAGCCCGAGACGTCGAACGGGCAGTCGGCCGAGACGTCGGCGCACCGCAGGCCGACCTGCTCCCAGATGCCGGGCGCCGAGATGCCGAGGTGCGGGTCGTTGGCCAGCAGCGGCTTGCCCGACTCCGTGAGGTCACCCGAGACCGCCCACGAGTTGGAGCCGACGCCGTGCCCGTCACCCAGGAGGTGCGGCACGGCCGCGAGGGCCGCGGTCGCCGACGCCACCGCCGCCTGGAGGTCCGGGTCGCCCAGGTCCATCGGCGCCACGTCCGCGGACGTCTGCGTGATCGCGGTCGGCGGCAGGTCGGCCGCGGTGAGGATGGGCTGGTTGAGGTCCTGCGGGTAGGCGGGGAACAGCTCGTCGACCCGGGCCACGTCGCCCACCGAGGAGAACGACGCCGCGCGAGCGAGCTCGTCGTCGTAGTTGCCGCGCAGGTCCCAGGCCATCGCCTTGAGCCACGCCAGCGAGTCGACCGGGTCCCACTTCTCCGGCTGCCGGACCGTCACCTGCCGGCCGAGCACGCTGTACTCCACCGCGATCGCGCCCGGGTCCTTGCCCTCGAGGTAGGCGTTCACCCCGTCCGCGTACGCCTGCAGGGCCGCCTGCGTGGAGGGTTGCAGCAGGTCCCACTCCTGCTCGGCCACCCGTCGCCACCCGAACGTCCGGATGACCTTGTCCGCCTCGAGCGCGTCGTCGTTCTGGCCCACCAGCTCGGAGAGCCGGCCGGCGGTGACGTGCCGGCGGTAGTCCATCTCGAAGAACCGGTCCTGCGCGGCGACATAGCCCTGCGCGCGGAACAGGTCGTCGCTCGTGGTCGCCGTGATCGTGGGAACGCCCCGCGCGTCGCGCGTGACCGTGACCTCGGCGTCCAGCCCGGAGAGCTGCTGCTCGCCCGAGACCTCGGGGAGCGGGCGGCGCACGACGACGAACGCGACGACCAGCGTCGCCACGAGCGCGAGCACGACGACGGCGGCGACGGTGAGCAGACCGAGACGGACGAGGTGAGGACGAGACACGCTTCGGAGGGTACTTCGCCCCTCGCGCTGCGGCCGTCGCAGCACCCCGAGGCGCCGGGCGGAATGTCCCGCGCGGGCGAGCGGTTAGGATTGGCACTCGGACGACGCGAGTGCCAGACCTTTCGACCCGCTCGATCAGCTGCCAGGAGACCTTAAGTGCCCACCTACGCCTACGCCTGCACGGCGTGCGGTCACGCCTTCGAGATCGTGCAGTCGTTCAGCGACGACTCGCTGAGCGTCTGCCCCGAGTGCGAGGGACGCCTGCGCAAGGTGTTCTCCTCCGTCGGAGTCGTCTTCAAGGGCTCCGGCTTCTACCGCAACGACGCCCGCGCCGGCGCGAAGTCCTCGTCGACGCTCCCCGCGGCCAGCACCGCGACCCCTGCTCCCGCGTCGTCGACGCCCGCGTCCTCGACGCCAGCACCTGCCGCGTCGTCGACGGGCGGCACCGCGGCCAAGCCGGCCGCGTCGGCCTGACCGACCCCGCTCCAGCCTTCGGCGCCTCTCACCCCCGGTGAGGGGCGCCGATGTCGTTGCCGGGCCTGTCGAGCCGTCCACAGCCCCGATCACCGCCGTCGCCGTCCACCGGCCGACGCGCACGCGGCTGCACCGCGTCCGTGCGCGCCTAGCGTCGGCGCCATGCACCCTCGCCCGTCGATCGGCCGGCCGCCGCCCCTGCCCCACCGCCGGCGCCCCCTGGCCCTCACGGTGCGGATCCTCCTGTGGCGCGGGCGGTTCCTCGTGGCCGCGGTCGCGCTGGGCGTCGCGGCGGCCTGCACCGTCCAGGCGGTCCGACCACCGGACCCACCGACCTCGGCGGTGGTCGTCGCCGCACGCCCGATCGATGCCGGGACGACGCTGACCAGCGCGGACGTCCGGACGGCACGAGTGCCGACCGCTCTGGCGCCGGACGGCGCGATCGCCGAGCCGGACGCGGTGCTCGGCGCGTCGGCGGCCGTCCCGATCGCGACCGGAGCGCCGGTGCTGCACGGTTTCCTCGCCGACGACGAGGTCCGCGGCCCGCCGGGGACGGTCGTCGCCACGGTCCGGTTCGCCGATCCCGCGGTCGCGGGCCTGCTCTCCCCCGGGGTGCGCGTCGACGTGCTGGCCGCCACCGCGGAGGGCGGACCCGGGGCCGTCGTGGCCACCCGGGCGCTCGTGCTCCCCGTCGCCCATCAGCCCTCGTCCGCGGGGGGCCTCGGGCTGGGCGGCGGCACGGGTGACGCGTCGGTCCCGGTGCTGCTCGCCGTGGCCCCCGCGGAGGCGCCCACCCTCGCCGGCGCCGCGGCCTCCGCCTTGCTGTCCGCGGTGGTCGTGCCATGATCGACCGGACTCCAGGGGCTCCGCCCGACCACCCATCTCGAGGGGCGACGTGACCGACAAGTTCAACGCCGGCGTACGCGGAGCGAGCCGTGGTCTGCACGGCACCGCCAAGGTGTTCCAGGGCTTCAAGGACTTCATCTCGCGCGGGAACGCGATCGAGCTGGCCGTCGGCGTCGTCATCGGCGCTGCGTTCGGTGCGGTCATCAAGTCGATCCAGGACGCGTTCATCAACCCGCTCATCGGCTGGATCTTCGGTGCGCCGGACCTGACCCAGCTGTGGGACATCGGCCCGTACACGTGGGGCGACAACCCCGACGCGACGCCCATCAGCGTGGGCACCATCCTCAACGCGCTGCTCGCGTTCGTGCTCACCGCCGCCGCGGTCTACTTCCTCATCGTCGTGCCGCTGAACGCCCTCGCCGCGCGGCGCAAGCGCGGCGAGGAGGAGGAGCCCGCCGCCCCGGGCGAGGACATCCTGCTGCTGCAGGAGATCCGCGACCTGCTCTCGTCGCGCCTGACGCCCTCGGTCGTCAACGACGCCGGGACCGGCGCTCCGGACGTCCCGAACCCGCGCCGGGACAACCCGCCGTCCATCCCGCCCAGCCCGGGGGCGCCGCCGCCCGTCTGACCGGACGGGCACCGCCGCCCGTATGACCGGGCGGGCGGCGCCGCCGGCTGCGGATCGCGCTCGGCGACGTGCTACTTGACGGCCGCCAGGAAGGCGAGCGTGCGCTGCGTCAGGAGCTCCGTCGCGTCGGCGTCGTACGACGAGAGGCTGCTGTCCGCGAACAGGTGCTCGTCCCCCGGGTAGAGGAACAGCTCGGCGTCCGGTGCCTCCTTGAGCAGGGCGCGCGCGGCGTCGAGGTCACCCTCCTCGACGAAGAGCTCGTCGTGGTCCATCCCGTGGATCTGCACGGGCACGCCGGCCGGCCAGGGCGTCTCGAACTCGGCGGTCGGCACGCACGAGTGGAAGAACAGCGCGCCCTTGGCGCCGGGACGCGTCTGCGCCAGCATCTGCGCAGGCATGACCCCGAGGGAGAACCCGGCGTAGACGATGCCCTCCGGCAGAGCGTCCACCGTGTGCAGGCCGCGCTCCGTCACGGTGCCGAACCCGACCTCGGAGGCGTAGCCGATCCCCGCCTCGAGGTTGTCGAAGACGTGGCCGTCGTAGAGGTCGGGCACGTGGACGGTGTGACCGGCCGCCCGAAGTCGCTCGGCGAACTCCTGCACGCCGGGCGTGAGGCCCTGTGCGTGGTGGAACAGCAGAACCTCGGCCATGGGTGGGACTCCTTCGGATCGGGTGGCAGATCGGCCCAGCGATCATCTCCTACGGCACTGACACCCGACACCGGGTCGTGCTCGCGGTCGACGCGACGCAGTTCGACGACGTCGTCATGCCGCGAACCTCGCCGCTCCAGCGGCCGCGCGACGGCGTGTCCCGGCCTCGGGCTACGAGCCCGAAGGCGTGTCCTGGCTCGGCGCCACCAGCGCGAAGGGCGTGTCCCGGTGCGGGGCTACCAGTGCGGAGGCTTGTCCTGGCTCAGCCGGTCGTCGTTGGAGCCGCCGTCGCGCTCACCCCAGCCGACGTCCGAGTCGTCGGCGCTCCGCGTGGCCACCACCGGGTCGGAGGCCACGGCGGCCTCCTCCCGCGCGGCGGGCAGCGGGCCGGGCGCCAGGACGGGGTGCGTGGAGACGAGGTTGGCGTCGTCCCCGCCGACCGTGCCCGCCGGCCGGACGACGCGGCGCGGCCGACGCACAGGAGGCGTGCCGTCAGGGCGGTCGGTCGAGGTCACGTTCGATGATCCCATCCGCGCGGCACCGCCGACCACGACGGGCAGGTGGCCTTCGGCACGCGGCCGCCAGTCAGGCCGCCAGACGACGGCCGAACGACTGCGCGGCCGAGGTGACGTCGACGGAGTCGCTCACGCGAAGGCGTCAGCAAGCGCCGCCGTCGACGCGTCAGCGCATGCCGCGCGCGATCGCGCTCCGCACCGCCGTGTCGATCCGGTAGGAGCGGCGCGTGATGCCGAGCTCGTCGCGCAGGGCCGCCGCGAGCTGCTCGCGGGTCCGCTCCTGCTCGTCCGACTGCAGCCACGCCACGAGCTCGTCCAGCTGGTCGTCGCTGTAGGCGCCGATCGGCAGACCCTTGCGGATGTCGGGCCGCTGACGCGTGGGCACCGCCAGCGCCAGCTGGAGCGGGCGGCTCGGCGGGCGCGGGTCGTCAGGCCCGCCCGACGCGGCAGCGGAACCCACGGCATCGGCCGCCTCGGTCGTGTCCGGCGCCGCGGCGGAAGCCACAGCATCGGCCGCCGCGGTCGTGTCCGGCGCGGCGGCGGACGCCACGGCCGCCGACGGATCCGACGCGGTCGCGTCGGCGAACGCAGCAGCGTGGGCCGTGCCGGGCGTACCCCCGGCCGCGGAGCCGACGGCCGGAGCGTCGGCGCCGACCGCCGCGGCTGGCGCGCTGCTCGACGCGACCAGGCCGGCGATCGGCGGGACGGCAACCCGTCGGGTGGAGATGCGGACCGGCGCTGTCGACACCGGAACGTCCGGACGTGCGGGCGGCTCGGAGGGGGCCGTCGAGGCGGATGCGGAGGGCGGCTCGGTCGGCGCTGGCACGGCGACGCCCGCCGAGGAGCCGCCGGCCGACGCGGAGGCGGTGGTCGACACGGGCGCGGCCGGAGCCGGAGCGTCGTCGTCGGACTCGACGACGGCGACGGCCGACCAGGCGCCGGTGGCGGGCGCGGGCTTGGGCTTGGGCGCCGCGGCGGTCGCGTTCGGCAGCTCCTCGGCCTCGTCGCTCTCCTCGATCAGCCCGAGATGCAGGGGCGCGCTCCGGGGGGCGGCGGGCGCAGGCACGCGGGCGTGCACGGCGCGGCGGATGCGGTCGACCTCGGCCTGCGGGTCGATGAACGCGGCCGCGGACCAGACCCGCACGACGCTCCAGCCGACGCGCTCCAGGCGGTCGGCGGTGAGCCGGTCGCGTACGCGGACGCTCGGCTCGGCGGTGTAGGACTCGTCGTCGGTGAGGACGGCGACGAGCATCTCGCCGGGCAGGTCCGGGTGGCCGACGACCAGCGGGATGCGGTCGCCGCCGGGGATGCCGTGGTCGGCCTCGACCAGCAGGCCGTGCTTCCAGAGCCGCTCGGCGAGGTCGAGCAGCAGGCGGTCGGGCTCGGTGGCCGCGGCGAGCGCCTGGTCGGCGKCGGCCGTGGCGGCGGCGAGGGACCGGAGCAGCGGGTCGGCGGGCTCGGGCTGCACGAGGTCGGTGACGTCCTGCCCGGCGCCGCGACGGGCGGCGAACGCGAGCAGGTCCGCCAGCAGCCGGGGGCCGGGGCCGCGGAGCCGCTCGGCGTCGAGGTCGTCGGCACCGAAGCAGGCGACGACGGTGAGCCGGTGGCGGGTGGAGCCGAGGGCGTCGAGCAGGAGCGCGTCGCCGCCCGGCGCGGAGATCGGTCCGAAGGTGTGCAGCACACGGCGGTGCGGGGTCCGGCCGAGGCCGAGGGACAGGATGATCGCCTCGCGGCGCAGCCCGGCGACGTTCGGCAGGTCGGTGACGACGAACGGGTCGACACGGCCGGAGTCGAAGAACGCGGCGAGCGCCGGGTTGCCGCGCACCTCGGTGAGCACGGACTCGCGGACGGCCTCGGCGTGGGTCGCGGTCGCGGTGATCACCGCGAGTGACTCGTCGGGACGCAGGAGCGCGTGGGTGAGCACGAGCTCGACGACGTGCTCGACCTCCTCGCGGGTCGAGTCGACGGAGCCGGACTCGGGGTGCGGCATACCGGTGCCGTCGACGAGGTCCAGGGCCACCAGCGGCCGGTGCTGCGGCAGGGGCGTCGCGCGCAGCACCCCGGCGTAGCCGTGCGCCGCGAGGAACGCGGTCAGGTACGGGTCGCGGCGCGAGGAGTCGGCGCGCAGGGCCACCGACGGCAGGACGTCGGCGAGCTCGCGCACGGCGGTCCCGGACGCGCAGCGGGCGTCGCCGACGACGACGACCTGGCGTCCGCGGGCGACCGCGGCGAGCGCGACCTCGACGGGCAGGTGGGCGGCGGAGTCGATGACGACCAGGTCGACGGTGCGCGTCGGCGGCAGCACCTGCGGCACGAGCATCGGGCTGGCGGCGATGACCGGCCGGAGGCGGCGCGCGACGTCGGGGTGCCGGACGACGGTGTCGCGCAGCGAGGTCAGGCGCTCCTCGATGAGGTCGGCGAACAGCGCCTCGGCCTGCTCGCGGTGCTGGCGCAGCGCGTGGGAGACGTGGCCGACGACGGCGCCGAGCACCGGTCCGGAGAGGCTCTTCACGTGCGCGCGGTCCAGCTTGGCGTACTGCGCCGACAGCGCGCCGAGCGCGGTGCCGTCGTAGCCGGCGAGCGCGGGGTCCTCGCCGAGGATCTGCTCGATGACCGTGCTCCACCAGGCCAGGTCCAGCTCGGCCGGGGCGAGCGCCGGCTCCACGCGCCGGGTGGCCAGGTCGTCGACGAGCGCGCCGAGGCCGGCCGACCGCAGCCGGTGCAGGATCCCGGTCCGGTCAGGCAGGTCCGCCAGCGCGTCGGTGTCCGACCGCAGGCGGGTCAGACGCTCGGTCAGCGCGGCGAACGGCAGGCTCGACAGGCCGGCACCGCCGGGCGTCGTGGCGAGCACCTCGTCGAGGGCGTCGAGGTCGGCGCGCACGGCGGCGAACTCGTCCTCGATGTGCTCGAGGCCGTCGGGTAGCCGCGGCCACCCGCCGGACGGGCAGTGCGCCTGCCAGGTCTCCCGCTGGGCCTGCACGTCGAGCAGGGCCGCGTGCAGGTCCGCCACCGGGCGGCCGGGCCGCACCATGTCCTTCGACTGCTTGCGCAGGCGGCGGCGCAGCCAGTAGCCCATGTCGAGCCCGCGCTCGGCGCGCCACTCCTTGGTCGCCGTCGCGGCGACGAGGTCGGCGGCGGTCCGCTCGAAGACGATGGGCGAGAACACGTCGAGCGCGGCGCGAACGCCGTCGAGCATGGCCAGCTGCTCGGCCCAGCCGACGACGGTGGTCGCCTGCGTCAGCCCGGTCTCGGCGGCCACCTGCGACGTGCGCTCCACCAGGGCGGGCAGCGTCTGGTCGAGCAGGCGCGCCAAGCGGCGCACCACGTTGTCGGCGTCGGCACGCGTGCGCAGGTCGGCGCCGTACCAGGGGGTGTCGACGGGCCGGATGCGGAACGCGCCCAGCTCCCCGACGCGGACGAGGTCGGCCGTGAGGTCGGCCCGGCGCGAGGCGTCGAGCACGCGCGCCACGTCCGGCGAGAGCCGCACGGTCGTCTTCGGGGTCGGCCGCGCGGCGGTCAGGCGGGCGAGCTGCTGCAGCGCGTCGTACGCCGAGACACCCCAGGGCGCACGCTCGGCGTGCAGCGCGTCCACGTACGAGCGCAGGCGCTCCCGGGTGGCGACGAGCTCGCTGCGCAGCGCGACGACGCCGTGCGCGTCCACGGCCGGCGCCTCGAGGGTCATGCCGCCCAGCAGCCGCCGGGAGATCGCCGACCGCCAGCCGGCGTCGGGGGCGACGTCGAGCAGCAGGTCGCTGAGGCCGAGGGCGGCGAGCCGGTCCGCGAGCGCGGTGGCCGCCCGGCGGTGACCGGGGACGTAGAGCACCGTGCGGCCGGACGCGGCGGCGTCGGCGACGAGGGCCGCGAGCGTGCCCGTGACGTCGGCGCCGGCCGGGGCGTCGACGAACAGGTGCGTGCCGGTGGCCACCATGTCGAGCACGTGCTGCTGGGCCGGGTCGAGATCGCCCACGCCGCGCTCGTGCCCGGGGTCGCGGTCGCCGCGCACGGGTGCCGGCAGCGTGCGCCGCAGCCGGGCGCGCGACTCCTCGACCCCCGCCAGCGCAGCGACGACCTCGTGCCGCTCGAGGGTGCCGGAGAGGTTGTCCAGGTCGTCCACCAGGATCTGGCCGGGGTGCACGAAGGTGCCGACGACGACCCGCTCGCTCAGGGAGAAGTCGTCGAGCACGGCCTCGCCCAGCGACGCCAGCCGCTGCAGCGCGCCGTGCGGATCGAAACCGTTGGAGGTGAACGTGCCCCGCGCGACGGCGCCGGGGTCGAGGAGCGCGCCGCGCGAGCGCAGGGCGCGGGCGAGCACGGGGTTGACCTCGAGCGACGGCTCGAGCGCGAGCTCGTAGTCGCTCTCGCCGGACCCGCGGGCGCGCAGCGTGACGGGCCGCAAGAGCACCGGAGCCCGGACGGTGCGCGGTGCCGCGTCGGCCTGCTGCTCCGCCTCCAGCGGCCGCTGCCGCGTGACCGACGCCAGGGCCGCGACGTCGTCGCTCGCGACGTCCGGGGTGGTGCGCTCGGTCCAGGTGGCGACGCCGATGGCCAGCGACGTGGGCGCGATGCCGTACCGCTGCGCGTAGACGGCGGCGCGCGCGCTCACGGCCCGGGCGCGTCGGCGGGCGCTCGAGAGCGCCGACCCCTCGCGGATCAGGTTGGACAGCCGCGTCTCCCGACCGGCGAACAGCTGCGAGATCCCCGACGGGTGCGCGGCGGACAGGTCGAGCGCTGCCTCGCCGAGCAGCTCGACGTCGACCAGCGTCGACCCACCTGCGGCCTCGACGAGAGCCGCGCGCCAGGTGGCGACGGCGCCCTCGAGGACCTCGGCAGGGGTCGGGGGCTCGACGAGCACCGGGCGGTCGGTGGGGTCTGCGCCGGTCTCAGGAGCCTGGTCGGGCCCCGGGCCGGTGGTGCGCACGGGGACGGTCACCCTGGGAACGCTAACCGCGCAGCCGCGTGATCCTGGGCATGGCGCGCCGTGCGCGACAGGTCCGCACCTCAGGTTTGTGCGGCGACAGACGCAGAGAGCGGGACGGGTCCGTGACCCGTCCCGCTCTCCGGACGTGAAGACGGTGCGCACCGCGCAGGGGGCAGGCGATGCGCACCGTCAGGACGAGTGTGCGGCACGAAACCGGTGCTGGTCAAACGTCCAAGCCGCTCGTCCGGGTGAATCCTGCGAACCCGCGAAACGTCTACATGACCGTGACAAAAATCAGGGTTCCCGTGACGATTTCGCGGTTCCGGGAGGGCGTCGACAGGGCCGCGAATCCGGGCCCGGCACGACGGCCGGGACCGCACCGCAGGGCACCACGCCGACCGTCGTGAGGCGGCAGCCCAGGAGCGCCGCGGGCACCGGCGAGCTGTGCGTGCCGGGTGCGAGGCGCCGCCGCACCGCGGGGTCGGATGCGGCGACGCGAGCTCCCGTGTCAGTGCGTCTTGCAGCACGGCTCGGCGAGGACCGCGGAGCCTGCGGACGACGCGGTGGCCCCCGCGAAACCCGTGAGGGCGGCGAGGACCAGGACGACGGCGATGCTGAGCTTCTTCATGAGGGGACCTTTCCCACAGGTGTGCCGGAATTTCCGGTACACCTGGCATGGTCCCTAGCCCGTGTCGTGGGCGCAATGACGCCCGGTACACGGGGGTAGACATCGCGGGATGGGTCAGGGCCGCGGCGGGAGCGGCACCGCCCCTCGGATCCCCGCCGCGGCGAGCGCGCGGCCGTAGGCCTCGACGACGCGCTCGTCGGCATCGCCGGCCACCCGTAGCCGGTCGCCGATCCGCCGCCAGAGCGTCGCCGCCGACCGCCCCGACGCGATCATGTCGAGCAGGTCGGCGGCGGACCGGTACTCCTTGACGGCTTCGGTCCGCGCGCTCTGGGCCAGCAGCGCGTCACCCAGCGCCTCGTGCGCGGCGGCCGCGTCCCGTCGCACGCCGTCGCGCAGCAGGTCGACGGCCCGCACGGCGTGCCGGTGGGCCGCGTCGGCGTCCTCGAGCAGCAGCCAGGCGCGGGACCGGACCGACTCGACGCGGGCCAGCTCGACCTGCGACTCCCMGATCTCGAGGGCCGTCTGCGCGGCGTCGAGCTCCGCGAGCGCCTCCCGCGGCCGGGCCGGGTCGACGGACACGAGCAGGAGCGCCCGGTCGAGGCGGAGCCGCGGCAGGTCCCGGTCGATCTCGTCGGCGCCGGCCAGGGCCATCGCCGCCTCGAGGTGGACCAGGGCCGCGTCGGGGTCGGCGAGGGCGTCGTCGACGAACGCGAGGTTCCAGTGCACCGACGACAACGCCCGCGCCGAGCCGTGCTCCCGGGTGTGCTCGAGCAGCTGCTTGCCGCGGAAGCGCGCGTACGTGGAGTCGCCCCGGGCGACGTAGGCCCAGATGATCGTCGACTCGAGCCGGACGACCTCGTCGGATCCCGCGACCGCCTCGGGGAGCACGGCCCGCAGCTCCTCGCCGCGCGCGACGGCCCGCTGCAGGTCGCCCAGCTCGGTGAGCGCCATGACGATCCGCATGGCGGCGTAGGCGGCCTGCTGGTATCGGCGACTCTCGACCAGCCGGGCGCAGACCCCCTCGAGCACGTCGACCGATCCCTCGAGGTCACCCGCCACGTCGAGCGCCTCGGCGTGCGCGAACCCGACCCGGGTGGCGGCGTCGACGTCCAGCCCGGAGACGTCGACCTCGGCCAGCACCGCGACCGCGGCCTGGGGCGAGCCCATGCGGGACAGCCGGCGGGCCTCGACGATCGCCGACTCGGCCGCGCGGTAGTCGGGCGCGCCTTCCCCCTCGACCAGGTACGCGACCGGGAGGCCCAGCACGTCGGCGACCCGGGCGAGGGCGTCCGCGCCGAGCGACCGCGTCCCGCGCTCGACGTGCGAGATGTACGTGGGGTGCACGCCGGCGGCCTTGGCGAGCTCACCCTGGCTCAGCCCGGCCTTCTCCCGCGCGTCACGGACGCGTCGGCTCAGCGGATGCACGGTCTCACGATAGGTACGGGCGGCGCGCATCGGAAGGTGGGACGAAGAAACCGACCAATATTCTTGTCTAGACAAACAGAACCATCGGCTGCACACTGGAGATCAGCCGGCGGAGCGCGAACCCGCCCCGGGACGGCGACGAGGACAGGGAGCGACCGATGCGCACACTCACGCTGGGGATGAACGTCTCGCTCGACGGTTTCGTGGCGACCCCCGACGACGGACTCGACTGGATGTTCCCGAACTTCAGCCCGGAGCTCATGGCGGACACCGAGAAGCTGCTCGCCGGGTTCGACGCGATCCTCATGGGTCGGGTCAACTACGAGGGGCAGGCCGCCACGTGGCCGGCCGCGGAGGGTCCGCTCGCCGACATCATGAACGGCGTCGAGAAGGTCGTCTTCTCCACCACCCTGGAGTCGGTGGACTGGCAGGGGGCGCGGCTCGCCACCGAGCCGCCCGAGGTCGAGATCGCCCGCCTGAAGGCCCAGGACGGCGGCCCGCTCGGAGCATCCGGCGGCGCGACGTTCGCCCGGTACCTCACGTCGCACGGCCTGATCGACGAGTACCGGCTCACGGTCCACCCCGTGTTCCTCGGCAGCGGCAAGCCGATCTTCGCCGAGCGGACCGCGCTCGAGCCGCTCGCGACGACGGACTACCCGAACGGCGTCGTCGTCAAGACCTTCCGCCCGAAGCGGGGCTGAGATGCTCGACGTCGCGGTCATCGAGGACGCCGCCGCCGCGGAGGCGTCGCTCGACCCCATGCGCACCCGGCTGCTCGCCGAGCTGGCGGAGCCGAGCTCCGCGACCGCCCTCGGCCACCGGCTGGGGCTCCCCCGCCAGAAGGTCAACTACCACCTGCGCACGCTCGAGCAGCACGGGCTCATCGAGCTGGCCGAGGAGCGGCGCAAGGGCAACGTGGTGGAGCGGGTCATGCGGGCGACCGCCCTGTCGTACGTGATCTCTCCCGCCGCGCTCGCTGCGCTGCGGCCCGAGCCGCGGCGGTCTCCCGACCGGCTCTCCGCCGCCTGGCTGCTGTCGCTGGCCGGCCGCCTGGTCGAGGACGTGGGCGCGCTGATCACGGGTGCCGCACGCGAGAACCGCCCGCTGGCCACGTTCGCGCTGGACGGCGAGGTCCGGTTCGCCTCGGCCGCCGACCGCGCCGCGTTCGCCGAGGAGCTGAGCAGCGCCGCGCTCGCCCTCGTCTCCAAGTACCACCAGGACGACACCCACCGCGGCCGGACCTTCCGGCTGGTGGTCGCCGTCCACCCGAGCACCACGTCCCGCATCGACCGAGAGAAGGAATGACCATGTCGCACGCGTTCGAGGTCACCGACGAGCTCGAGTTCGAGCTCACCCCCGAGCAGGTCTGGGAGGCCATCGCGACCGGACCCGGGATCAGCTCCTGGTTCATGGGCGCCACCGACGTGTCCCTCGAGGACGGCGTCGTCAGCACCCGCATGGGGGGCTGGTCGCAGGAGTCCGCGATCGTCGCCCACGAGCCGCTCACCCGGTTCGCCTTCAAAGGTGCCGAGGACCCCGACGGCCGGTTCTTCGGCATCGAGTTCCTGCTCGAGGCCCGCGCAGGCGGCACCACCGTGCTGCGCATGGTGTCGAGCGGGTTCCTTCCGGCCGACGACTGGGAGGACGAGTACGAGGCCATGGTCAGCGGCGGGGCGATGTACCGGCACACGCTGGCCGCGTACCTCACCCACTTCACGGGCCGGCCGGGCATCGCGGTGACGCCGTCGGCGGCCCCCGGTGACCTCGACCGGTCGTGGGCGGCGATGAGGGCGGACCTCGGTCTTGCCGACGACGTCGCGGTCGGCGACGCCGTCTCGCTCACCCCGGCCGGGCTCGACCCGATCGAGGGCGTCGTCGACTGGTCRGCGCCCGACGTCGTCGGCGTGCGCACCCCGGACGCCCTCTACCGCTTCTTCCGCGGCTTCTACGCCCCCACCGTGGGCCACCACCTGTTCGGCACCACCGACGAGACGAGCGCGACGGCAGCCTGGCAGGGCTGGCTGGACGCGGTCGCGGCCTAGGGAGGCGACGCCATGACCATCGACGAGTACATCGCCGGCCTGCCCGCCGACCAGGCGGATATCGCCGAGGCCCTGCGCGCTCGCCTCGACGCCGGCCTGCCGGGCGCCGAGGGCCGCGTGTGGCACGGCCACCCGGTCTGGATGCGGGGCGACGACCCCGTCGCCGGCTTCAAGGCGTTCCCCCGGTGGGTCACCCTGCTGCTGTGGCACGGCGCCGAGGTGACCCGGTCGACCGACGCGCTCACGGCGTCGGCCGACGGGGCGCGGTGGAGCCTGAAGATCGCCGCCCCGAGCGACCTCGACGGCGCCGCGGTGGACGGCTGGCTCGGTCAGCTGGCGGGCTGACCGGCGTCGTCGTCCAGCCACTGCCACGTGGCCAGGATCCCGTCGGCCGCCTCGACGGCGCGGGCGTGCCACGAGTAGGACAGGACGCCGACGACGAACGCCCACCCGCCGCGGTCCACGTGCGTGTCGGTGAGGGTCGCCGCGCCGCCGTACGTGCAGGTGGTGCGCCAGCCGACGCCGAGCGCGGAGTCGACCCGGTCCACAGGTCCGATCGCCGCCTGCGGCGCGACGTAGTGGTCCCGGACGAGCTGGACGCGCTCGGCGGCGGGCCGGACCTCGTGGTCCCCCGCGCCCTGCCCGACGCGGCCGAGGCAGACCACCAGCAGGTGCGTCCGTTCGGCGAGCACGACGCGCGCGTCCTGCCGTGAGCCGTCCGGCCCGAGGTCGCCGCCGCCGACGTCGGGCCCTGGAGCCAGGAACGACTCCCCCGGGCGGCCGTCGCCGAGCGGCGCGACCACCACGCGGTGCGTCCGCGCGTAGGCGTCGGCCGGCGCGGKCGGCGGTCGCATGCGCAGCAGAGGCACGGACCGCGCGGCCCGGCGCAGCTGATCGGCGCTCTCCGGGTGCGCCCTGCCGACCTTGCGGATCATCCGCTCGCGCCACCAGACGAGCCTGAGCCACGCGATCGCGAGGACCGCGGCCGCCCAGATCCCGAGGGTGACCAGCAGGTGGAGCAGGGGCGGCACCGGGTCGGCCAGCACGGTGCCCGGCGGCAGGTCGAGCACGAGGGCGGCGATCACCCTCGGTMTATCGGCGCGGCGACGCCCGCGGTTGACGCGATCGGGCCGGCCCGATCAGGGGCCGGCCCGATCGCCGCAGCGTGGTGCTCAGTGAGCGAGCACCGGCGCCTCGTCGGCGGCGGCTACCGGGGTGGCCGCCGCCAGCCGGGCGGCGCGGTCGCCGCGCGTGCGGAACAGCGTCGCGGTCACCAGGGCGCCGACCAGGAAGATCCCCGCGGCCCACGTGTAGGCGACCGAGAAGCTGTGCAGCGCCGCGTTGGCGAGCACCGCCGGGGTGGCCGGGGCGTGGTCCGCGACGTAGGCCGTCGCGGCCGTCGCGGCCAGCGTGTTGAGCACCGCGGTCCCGATGGCCCCGCCGACCTGCTGGCTGGTGGAGACCATGGCCGATGCGGCGCCGGCCTGCCGCGGCGGGATGCCGAGGGTCGCGATCTGGAACGACGCGGGCATGATCGAGCCCATCGCGATCCCCATCCCGATCAGGCCGATCAGCACCGGGCCGTACCCGCTGTCGAGGTCGAGCGTGGTGAACCAGAGCATCGCGCCCGCGCCGATCGTCATGCCCATCGGCACCAGCAGCTTGGGGCCGTACCGCGGCACCAGGATGTTCGACTGGATCTGCGCGGTGATGATGATGGTCAGGACCATCGGCAGGAACGCGGTACCGGTCTGCATGGGGGTGTACCCGAGCGTGAGCTGCAGGTAGTAGGTGAGGAACAGGAACACCCCGAACATGCCCGAGCCGGCGACGAGGATCGCGAGGAACCCGGCGCCACGGTCGCGGTCCTGGACGATCGAGAGCGGAAGCAGCGGGTGCTGCGCGGTCCGCTGCCGCAGCACGAAGGCGACCAGCAGCACGACGGCCGCGGCGAGCGAGCCCCACACCGCCGGAGCGTCCCAGCCCTGGGGCTGGGCCTGCGAGAAGCCGAACACGAGCGCGAACAGGCCGGTCGAGGCGAGGACGACGCCCGGCACGTCGATGCGGGTGTCGTGCTTGGTGTCCGTGCGCGAGAGCAGGACGGTGCCGGCGACGAACGCGATCACGGCGATGAACACGTTGACGTAGAGGTTCCAGCGCCAGTTGAAGTTCTCGGTGAGGAAGCCGCCGAGCAGCAGGCCGATGGCCCCGCCCATGCCGGCGATGGCACCGAAGACGCCGAACGCGCGGGCGCGCTCCTTCGGGATGGTGAACGTGGTGGTCAGCACGGACAGGGCCGCGGGCGCGAGGACCGCAGCGAAGGCGCCCTGCAGGGCCCGCGCGCCGACGAGGAGCTCGAAGCTCTGCGCGGCGCCGCCGAGGGCGGAGGCGACGGCGAAGCCGACGAGGCCGATGAGGAACATGCGGCGGCGGCCGAACATGTCCGAGAGGCGGCCGCCGAGCAGCAGCAGGCTGCCGAAGGCGAGCGCGTAGGCGGTGACCACCCACTGGCGGTCGTTGTCGCTGAACCCGAGATCCGCCTGGGCGGAGGGCAGCGCGATGTTCACGATGGTCGCGTCGAGCACGACCATGAGCTGGGCGAGGGCGACGGTGGCCAGGACGAGCCAGCGGTGCCGGCTCTCTGGCCTGGTCTGGATGGGTGACGACATGGTGCTGCTCCTGGGACGTCGTGGTCGGTGGAGCGACTGTAATACGGAACTAGCCAGTTCCGGAACCCCTTAGTCTCGATTTCTCCGGCTACAGTAGGGGCGACGACGAGAGAGGCGACGATGAGCGTGGACGACCTGACCGGGACGACGACGACCCGGAAAGCCGGCCGCCGCCGCGACGAGTCCAAGGACGACGCGATCCTCCTGGCCACGCGCGAGCTGCTGGCCGAGCGCGGCTTCGACGGCATGACCATGGACGCCGTCGCGGACCGGGCCGGCGCGGGCAAGGCCACCGTCTACCGCCGCTGGCCGTCCAAGGTGCAGCTCACGGTCGACGCCGTCGTCTGCGCGCGCGGCGTCGCCCAGACCGTCGACGACATCCCCGACACGGGCTCGCTGCGCTCCGACCTGCTCGCCGTCCGCTACGGCAGGCCGCGGACGGACGACGACTCCGAGCTGATGTCCGGCCTGATGTCCGCGGTGAAGGAGAACCCCGAGGTCGCCGCCGTGTTCCACGAGCAGTTCGTCCGGTCGCGCGTGAACATGATGCGCGGGCTGCTCGAGCGGGCGCAGGCCCGAGGCGAGCTGCGCGAGGACATCGACCTCGACATGGTCGCCGCCGTGGCGCCGGCCATGATCGCCTACCGCAAGATGGTGGCCGGGCAGCGCATCGACGACGAGTTCGTCGTGCAGATGATCGACACGGTGATCCTGCCCCTGGCCACGGGCAGGCAGCCGACCTCCTAGGTCAGCCAGACGGCCCGCCACGGCGCGAGCCAGAAGGTGTCGTCGTCGCCCGGGCCGACGTCGGTGCCGGTCAGCGCGTCGCGGCCCACGCCGAGCTCGCGCAGGCGCCAGCCGGGCACCGGCCGCCAGTCGGGCGTCACGTTGTAGGCGGCGAGCAGCGGCCCCAGCGGGTGGCGGCGGACGACCGTCAGCACGCCCGGGTCGTCGGGACCGAGCACCTCGCTCGCCACGGACGCGTGCAGGTGCGGGAGCGTCGCCCGCACGGTCCCGAGGTGCCGCAGGCCCTCGAACACCCGCTGCTCGACGGTGTCGCGGTCGTGCCGCCGGGCGGCCGCCGCGAGGTCGAGGCGGGGCCGGTGCGCCCAGCGGTTGTCGTCGGCGTGCCCGGGCTCGTCGGCCCACGCCGGGTCGTTCGGCAGGGCCAGCTCGTCACCGGACCAGAGGACGGGCACGCCGCCCCAGCCGAGCACGACGGCGTGCGCGAGCAGCAGCCCGGCGACGGCGGCGTCGATCCATGCCGGGTCGTCGGCCGCGCGCGCCGCCTCCAGCCCGACCAGGCTCGCGGCCGTGCC
Organism: Cellulomonas sp. P4_H12; assembly: GCF_056400905.1. Taxonomy (NCBI): domain Bacteria; kingdom Bacillati; phylum Actinomycetota; class Actinomycetes; order Micrococcales; family Cellulomonadaceae; genus Cellulomonas; species Cellulomonas sp. P4_H12. Next base: position 140,714 of record NZ_JBFUKJ010000002.1, on the reverse strand, counting down.
GCTGATGCGCCGGTCGCCGGTCGCGGCGTTCTCCTGGAACACCAGGCCGCGGGCGTCGGAGCCCGGGAAGACCCCCGCGTACCAGTCCGAGAGGAAGTGCCGGTGGAGGTAGCCGTCGAGCCCGACGGCCGCGGCGTCCTGGTCGGCGATCGCCCACCCGATGTCGTCGTGGCACCGCACGTACGTGACCCACGCGGTGGTCGACGGGATGGGCGGGAGGGCGCGCAGGGCGTGGCTGGCCAGCGTCGCGTCCTTGGCGGCGAGCATGGACCACACGTGCACCATGAGCCCGTTGTGGTACGCCAGGTCGCTGACCTTGCCGTGGTGCCGACCGGTGCCGAGGTAGTGCACGAGGTCCGCGGGCCCGACGATCGCCTCGGCCTTGAACACCACGGCGGGGCAGGCGATCCGGGCGACGGCGCGCAGGGCCTGCGTGATCGCGTGCACCTCCGGCTCGTTCTGGCACGAGGTGCCCATCCGCTTCCACAGGAAGGCGATGGCGTCGAGCCGGAACACCTCGACGCCCTGGTTGGCCAGGTGCAGCACGACGTCCGCCAGCTCGGCGAACACCCGCGGGTTCGACCAGTCGAGGTCCCACTGCCACGAGTGGAACGTGGTCCACACCCAGCCGTCGAGGTCGTCGTCCCACGTGAAGCTGCCCGGCGCGAAGTCGGGGAAGACCTCGAAGAGCGTCCGCTCGTACGCGTCGGGCAGCGTGCGTGTGGGGTAGACGTGGAAGTACTCGCGGTAGCGCTGCTCGCCCGCGCGCGCCCGGGCGGCCCACTCGTGCTCGCGCGCGACGTGGTTGAGCACGAGGTCCAGCACCAGGCTGATGCCGGAGCGCCGCAGGTCGGTGGCCAGCGACCGCAGGTCCGCCATCGTGCCGAGGTCGGGCCGGACGGTGCGGTAGTCGGCCACGGCGTACCCGCCGTCGTTGTCGCCCTCCCGCGGTCGGAGCAGCGGCATGAGGTGCAGGTACGTCACGCCCAGCTCGCGCAGGTAGTCGACCGACCCGCGCACGCCCTCGAGGTCGCCCGCGAACCGGTCCGCGTAGGTGGCGTACCCGAGCATGCGCGGGTCCTGGAACCAGTCGGGCGCCAGAGTGCGCTGCTGGTCGAGCCGGTGCAGCTCGGGGTCCCGTTCGGCGTAGGTGCGCGCCGCGGAGGCGACGAGGCCGGCGAGCAGCGTCGGGGCCCCGGGATAGACGGCCTCGATGCCGTCGCGCAGGTCGGGCCACCAGCGCTCGAGCCGCAGCTCGAACAGCTCCCGACGGGCGCCGTCGAGGTCCGCGAGCGCCGCCGCGGCGGCCGCCCGGACGTTCGGCGGGATCTCGGTCACGGGACGAATCTGTCACGGGAGGGCCGTGGGCCGCTGGTTATCGTGTCCCCCATGACGGCGGACACCACTCTCGACCTCAGCCTGGACGCGATCCTCGACGACCTCCGGACCCTGGTCGAGGTCGAGTCGCCGTCGGGGGACGTCGAGGCGCTGACCGCCTCGGCGGCGGCGGTCGCCGAGCTGCTGGAGCGCCGCCTCGGCGGTCGCGCGGTGCTGCTCGACGGCGAGGCCGGACCGCACGTCCACTGGTCGGGGGGCGGCGAGCCCGCGGTCCTCGTGCTCGGCCACCACGACACCGTGTTCCCGCTCGGGACGCTGGCGCGCCGACCGTTCGCCGTCGAGGACGGCCGGATCACGGGCCCCGGCGTGTTCGACATGCTCGGCGGCCTGGTGCAGGCCGTGCACGCCGTCGCGACGCTCGAGGACCGGTCGCGGGTCGAGATCCTGGTGACGGCCGACGAGGAGAACGGCAGCGGCACGTCGCGGGCGATCCTCGAGGAGCGCGCCCTGGCGTGCGGGGCGGTCCTCGTCCTCGAGGGGGCCGGCGACGGGGGCGACCTCAAGACCGGTCGCAAGGGCACCGGCACGTTCGAGGTAAACATCAGGGGCCGGGCGTCGCACGCCGGCCTGGAGCCGGAGAAGGGGATCAACGCGCTGGTCGAGGCCGCGCACCAGGTGCTCCAGATCGTCGCCCTCGGTCGGCCGGAGGTCGGCACCACCGTCACCCCGACCATCGGCCGCTCGGGCACGCAGAGCAACGTGGTGCCCGCCGAGGCCACCGTCGTCGTCGACGTGCGGATCGAGACCGTCGACGAGAAGGCCCGCATCGAGACGGCCTTCGCCACGCTCGCGCCCCGGCTGCCCGGCGCGACGCTCAGCGTCCACGGGTCGATCGGCCGCCCGCCCATGGCGGAGTCGGCCTCCACGGAGCTGTTCGCGCTGGCCTCGAGCCTGCAGCCGGGGATCCGGGGCGTGGCCGTCGGGGGCGGCAGCGACGGCAACTTCACCGCGGCGATCGGCGTGCCCACCCTGGACGGCCTCGGTGCGGTCGGGGGCGGAGCGCACGCCGACACCGAGCACGTCCTGCTGGACACCGTGCTCGACCGCGTCCGCCTCACGGCGGGGCTGCTGCGGGCGCTCACCAGCCGATGACGCCCGACGACTGGATCGCGCACCACCGACCGGGCGACCGCGAGCGCCTGGGCTGGATCCGGCCCGACGGCGACGGCTTCGTGGCCCTCGACGCGTTGGGCCGCTCCGTCACGGGCACGGTCGACTGGCTCGCGGCCGAGGAGGCGCTGGAGGAGCGCGGCCTGCACTGGCTCGCCGACGTGTGGCAGCTCGACCTGCCGGACGGCACCCGCGAGCGCGTGCGCATCGTCGAGGTGACGCCCGACCGCGTCGTCGTCAAGGGCGACGACTTCGGCGCCGTGGACGTGGTGACCCGCAGCTACGTGCTGCCGTTCCCTGCCCCGGACGCGCTGCGCCCGTTCGAGGGCGACGCCGGGACGTTCGACGGGCTCGCCGGCCGCTGACCCCGCCGGCTCTCCGGAGGTTGGCGCCGCGGGCTCTCCGGAGGCTGACGCCGCGGGCTCTCCGGAGGCTGACGCCTCAGCGGGCCAGGGCCAGCTCGTCCGCCGGCTCGATGCTCACGACTGCCTCGAGGACGGCCGACCCCTCGGCCGGGCCCTCGAGCACGAGCGTCTCGGCGCCGGTCGCCGGCTGCAGCGCGAGCCGTCGGCTGGCCGCCAGGTAGGCCGGCACCAGCAGCACGACCGCGCCGACCCACGCGAGCGGGTTGCCCCAGACGACGCCGTCGTAGCCGTACGCCGCGCCCAGCACGCCGGCGGCGCCGACGCGGCAGACCAGCTCGATGACCCCCGTCGCCGTGGGCACGACCGTCTGCCCGAGCCCCTGCAGGGCGCCGCGCAGGACGAAGAGCACGGCCAGCACCGCGTACAGCACTCCGTTGACCAGGAGGTAGTGCGCGGCCATGTCGACCACGTGCTGCTCCCCCTCGCCGACGAACAGCCCGATGATCGCGGACCCGCCCGCGACGAGCACGACGCCGAGCACGACGGAGCCGGCGAGCGACATCCCGATGCCCTTCACGACCCCGCGTCGGATCCGGTCAGGCCGGCCGCCACCCAGGTTCTGGGCGACGAACATCGAGACGGCGAGGCCGAGCGACGCCAGCAGCGCGACCGCGAGACCGTCGACCCGGGCGGCCGTGGTGTACGCGGCGACCGCGTCCGAGCCCAGCTCGTTGAGCCGCACCTGCACGGCCAGCGTGCCGATCGCGATGATCGACGCCTGGAACCCCATCGGCAGACCGAGCTTCAGGTGCCGACGCAGCTCGTGCCCGCTGACGTGCCAGTCCTCCCGGTGCACGTGCAGGATCGGCACCCGGCGGCGCACGAAGACCAGGCAGAGCGCGACCGACACACCCTGCGACAGCACGGTGGACAGCGCCGCGCCCGCCACGCCCATGCCCAGGCCGGCGACCGCGCCGACCACCAGCACGATGTTGAGCAGGCAGCTGAGGGTGAGGAACACCAACGGCGTCCGCGAGTCACCGATCGCCCGGATGACCGCCGACAGGAAGTTGAAGAACATGACCGTGCTGCCGCCCAGGAAGCTCACGACCGCGAACGTCGTGGCCTCCGGCAGCAGCTCCTCGGGCGTGCGCAGCAGCCGCAGCGCCGGCCCGGCCAGCAGCGGGGCCACCACGGTGAGCAGGACGCTCGTCGCGGCGGTGAGCAGTGCGCCGGCGGCGACCGAGCGACGCACCGCCGCGCGGTCGCCCGCGCCGAACGCCTGTGCGGTCGGGATGGCGAAGCCGGACGTCATGCCCCAGGCGAAGCCGAGCAGGAGGAACAGGAGGCTGCCGGTGGCGCCGACGGCGGCGAGCGAGTCGACGCCGAGCACGCGGCCGACGACCACGGCGTCGGCCGCCTGGTAGAGCTGCTGGACGACGTTGCCGACGAGCAGGGGGACGGCGAACAGGAGGATGACCCGCCAGGGGCGACCGGCGGTGAGGACCTTGGGCACAGCGAGACCTTGGGAAGCGAAGGGATGGTGGGGACGTCCGCGGAGGTCGGTGGTGCCGGGTCGCGTCGTACCTCGATCGTATCGATACGATTCCGCTCGACGGAAGCGAATTGATGCAGGTCACACGAGGTTTTCTCCGACGATCCGGAGAAGTCGGACAAAGCCGGGCAGCGGTCGTTACGCCGTCACGGAGACCGTGTACGTGCCGTGCGCGCAGCCCGTGATCTGCCACCCGCCGGGCACCTCGTGCGCCTGGGCGCCGTCCACCCCGGTCGTGCTCAGCTGCGGCGTGGCGTCGCCCGGGACCCACACGTCGAGCTCGCAGTTGACGCCCTCCCCCTCGGACGTCGCCGCGACCGTCAGCTCCCGCCCGTCAGCGCTCGAGCTGAGCGCGACGAGCCGGCCGGGGATCGCCCGCGGGTACGCCCGCATGAGCGGCTCGGCGAAGGCGGCCGGCGGCGGCGTGAGCTCCCCGGTGGCGCAGTCGACCGAGACGAGGTTGCCCGACTCCGTCGCGTCGGAGCCGGTCTCGGGGGACCCGCACCCCTGCCGCCACACCCAGAAGGCGCCGCCGAGGCCGAGCCGGTTCTGCGCGTCGACGAAGCGCTGCACCTTCGCCGCGTCGAGGTTCGGGTCCCCGAACCAGCCCCACTCCCCCAGCCACAGCGCGGCGCCGTAGCTCGCCGCGGCGCGCGCGGACACCGCGAGGTTGCGCTCGATGGAGGCGATCGTCAGGCCGAAGCCCTGGTCCATCGTGATCGACTCGCTGTACGGGTGAGGCGCGAACACCAGCTGCCGGTCGTCGGTGAAGCCGGGCGGCGGCGTCACGTCGAACGCCAGCCCGGACCAGAGCACGCTCGGCTCGAAGAACGCGAGGTGGTGGAAGCCGTCGGCCGCGGTCTCGGCGGCGCGGATCGCGGTGAGGGCCGCGTCGTAGTACCGCCCGAGCAGCAGCCCGGAGGTGAGCGGCGGGGTGGCGCCGATCCCCGGCTCGTTCAGCAGGTCGTACCCGGCCACGGCCGGCTCGTCGGCGAACGCGGCGGCCACCTGGGCCCAGGTCTGCACCAGCTCGGTCTGGATGCCGTCGCGGTCGGTGTAGAAGTTGCCGAACGCCGTCGCCACCGCGGGCGCCAGGTCGCGCGCCAGGAACTGGCAGTGCAGGGTGCCGTCGGTGATCGTGGCCCAGGCGGGCGCCCCGTCCCAGCCGGTCGTGGCGGACGTCCCGCCGCCGCACTCCTGGTCGGGCCGCGCCAGGGCGTTGCCCCACGCGTCCTGGTGCAGGTCGAGCACGGTGTAGATGCCGTGGCGCTTGGCCGAGGCCACCGCCGCACGCACCTGGTCGAGGTAGCCCTGGTCCAGCTCGCCGCGCGTGGGCTCGAGTCGCGACCAGGACAGGCCGAGGCGGACGACGTCGAAGCCCATCGCGGCGATCTGCGCGAAGTCCTCGTCCGTGGGCGGCTGCGTGGCCGGGACCTGCGGGTCCCGCAGGTAGTAGTCGACCAGCTGGTTGACGTTGACGCCCCGCAGGATCACCTGCCGCCCGGTGACGTCCCCGATGACCGGCAGGCCGCCGGGCTCCGGCGCGGCCAGCACGGTCAGCCGCTCCATCTCCGCGGTCGCTGCCACGGGGGCGACGACCTCCGGGCCGGCGACGGCCGGCGCCTCCACCAGCAGCGGCACCGCGAGCAGCAGCACGGCCACCACGCCGGCGACCACCACACGGGACCGGGCGTACGGCGGCTGCGGCAACCGCGCGCGCCACCGCCACGCGACGGCGGTCACCGCGGCGGCGACCAGGCCGACGGCTACGCCGTACCCGAGGCCGGCCGCCACGCTGATCAGCGTCGTGGCGATCCACCAGCTGTCGGGTCCCGCGTCGGGCAGGTCCGACGAGAACGCGGCGACGAGGGCGCCGACCACCCCGAGCGCCAGGCCGGCGACGAGCGCGGCCAGCCAGACGGCGGCGACGACGGCCCGCCCGGTCAGCCGACGGACGACGAGGGCGAAGGTGCCGACGAACACCGCCACCCCGGCCAGCGTGCCGAGGACCCCCGCCGCCGCCGAGGGCGCGACCAGCGGCCCGGTGAACGCGTAGCCCACGGGACCGCCGCGCCACACGGTCGCGGCGAACGACACCGCGGCCAGCGCCACGACGACGAGCACGACGACGACCGCGATCCCGGTCGCACGCGCCGGCGGCCCGACGGGTCCGTCGGCGGCGGTGCGCGGCCCGAACCGGTGGGCAAGGGCGGCCGCAAGACCGACCAGCGGTCCGACCACGAGGCCCTTGAGCCCCGCCCAGCCGCTGGTGGTCACCGCGTACTGCAGGGCCGACCAGAAGGACAGGTGCGGCCCCACCAGCGGGAGCGCGGCGGCGAACCCGGCGGCCGCCGCGGCGACGGCGGTGGCACCGATCGCGGACACCCAGGCGACGACGAACATCCGCCCGGCCCGCCGGTCGCGCGCGAGGGCGTAGACGGGCGCGGCCGTGGCGGCGAGCAGGACGGGGAGCCCGACCAGCAGCGGTGCCCAGCGGTACGCGCCGCCGGAGCCCAGCACCGGGAGGCCGTGGCCACCGACGGGCGCGAGCAGACCACCCGACGGGTCCAGGACGGCCAGCGCCGCGACGAGGAGGAGGGCGGCCATCGCGGCGGCGGCGGCCGCACGGGACCCGGGGTGGCGCAGGGTCAGGCGCATCGTTGCTGCCATGGTGATCGCGAAGCGTAACGGCTTCCCGCACACCCGTCGGACGATCCCCCCGGACGGCCCAACGCCGGGCGCGCCGCGGCCCTAGAGTCGGGACGTGCCCACCGGCCGAGCCTCCGAGACCGCCCTCAACCGCGAGCTGTGGGCGCTCATGAACGAGCGGTTCACCGACGCGGCCGCGGCCGAGATGTGGGTCCGCCCCGAGGTGGTGTGGGGACTGTTCGCGGTCCCGGAGCGCGACCTCGGCGTCCTGGGCGACGTGCGCGGCCTCGACGTCGTCGAGCTGGCCAGCGGCACGGCCTACGTCTCGGCCTGGCTCACCCGGGCCGGCGCGCGCACCGTCGCGGTCGACCTCTCCGGCGAGCAGCTCGCCACGGCTCGTCGGCTGCAGCGCGAGCTGGGGCCGACCTTCCCGCTGGTGCAGGCGGACGCGGAACACGTCCCGCTCGCCGACGGGTGCGCGGACCTGGTGGTCAGCGAGCACGGTGCGGCCGCGTGGTGCGATCCCGAGCTCTGGCTCCCTGAGGCCGCCCGGCTGCTGCGACCCGGCGGTCGGCTGGTCTTCCTCACCAACAGCCACCTGTCGGCGCTGTGCGTGCCGGCCGACGAGGGTGTCGCCGAGGAGCAGCTGCTGCGCGGGCAGCGCGAGGTCTACAAGGTGCGCTGGCCGGGCGGCGGGGTCGAGTTCCACCCGTCGCACGGGGACTGGGTCCGGCTGCTGCGGCGGGCGGGGTTCGTGGTCGAGGCCCTGCACGAGGTCTACGCCCCGCCGGACGGCGACGACCACGCGTTCTACGAGATCGTCTCGGCCGACTGGGCCCGGCAGTGGCCCGCCGAGGAGCTGTGGGTGGCCACCCGCGCGTGACCGGCCCGTCGATCAGCTCGTCGCGACGCCTCGCAGCAACGTGGCCAGGGCCGCGTCGTAGTGCGCGTCGCTGCCGTAGGCGGCGAGCTCGGCGGCGACCGAGGCCGTGTGGGGGTACGCGTCGCCGGGGAGCGCCGCGAGCGTCGCGGCGAGGGCGTCCTGCGGGACGCGCGAGCGTGCGGTCGAGAACGCGCTCCAGCCGTAGTTGAGGGCGAGCACCGCGCTGAACAGCACGACCGCGTCCGTGCCCGTGACTCCGCCCCGCCGGACGATGCCGAGCGCGACCTCGCCCACTCGCGTCGTGTTCGGGCCCGGGTTCGGGTGCGTGAACAACGCCGGGACGGCCCACGGGTGCGCGACGAGCACCGCGCGGTGCGCCCGCGCGAACGCCCCGAGGTCGGCCACCCAGTCGTCGGTGGTCCGCGGCGCGACGAAGCGTCCGAGCATCCGGTCGAGCAGAGCGTCGACCAGGTCGTCCATCGTCGCGAAGTACCGGTAGAGCGACATCGGGGAGGCGTCGAGCTGGGCCGCGATCGTGCGCACCGTCATCGAGTCGATGCCACCCGCGGCGGCGCGTTCAGCGGCCTCGAGGATCGCGTCCGCGGTAAGCGAGCCGCGCGCGCGGCGGGTTCGCGGCGTTGACGGGGTCATGGCGTACAGCGTACGTTATCGCCTGGCGTACTAAGTACACCTTCCCCGGAACGAGAGCGACGACACCCATGACCACGCTCGTCGGCATCCTGCTGATCGCCTTGCCCGTCGCGTTCAACGTCGCGTTCGCTGCACTGGCTCGAGCGTTCGACTACCCCGACATCCTGCGCCGGCCCACGAGCGAGATCCTCGAGCGGTTCCGCGCCGGCGGCTCACGGCTGGTGACGCTCTGGTGGGCGTTCGCGATGACCGCGCTCGCCTTCGCCCCCGTCGCCGCGCTCGTCTCGGCCGTGCTCGACGGCGACGCGACGGTCCTGCGCCTCGCCGCCACCGTCGGGGTGCTCGCCGGCCTGGTCCAGCTGCTCGGCCTGCTGCGGTGGCCGTTCCTCGTGCCGTACCTCGCGCGGGTCGACGCCGACGCCTCCCCCGCGCGGCGCGAGGCCGTCGACGTCGTGTTCCAGGCGTTCCACCGCTACCTCGGGGTCGCGGTGGGCGAGCACCTGGGCTACCTGCTCACGGGCGCGTGGAGCGTGCTGGTCGGTGTCGCCCTGGCTCCCGGCTGGTTGGGGTTGGTCGGGATCGTCGTCGGGGCGCTGCTCATGCTCTGCTCGCTCGAGTTCGTCGGGCGGTTCGAGCCGGCCGGGTGGCGCCTGGCGGGGTCGCTCGTGCCTGTGGTCTACGTCGCGTGGTCGCTCTGGCTCGCCGGCGTCGGCGTCGCGCTGCTGGTGTAGGTCAGCCCTGCGTCGGCGCGTCCGTCGGCGTCGCCGACTCGGTCGGGCTGGGCTCCGGCGTCGACGACGGCGTGGGCGTCGGTGTCGATGTCGGCGTGAGGGTCGGCGTCGGCGTCGGTGTGGGCGTGGGCGTGGGAGTCGGCGTCTCGGAAGGCGTGGGTTCCGGGGTGGGCGGCACGGTCGCGCTCGGCTCGGGCGTCGGCGTCGGCGTCTGCTGCTCGGCGGCCGGCGCGGGCGGGGTCGCCGGGGCCGAGGCGTTGGGCTGGCCGTTCAGCAGGATCGGCGTGGAGGTGCCGAGGGGGCGGTCGTCCGTCGTGCCGAACTCCCAGTGCCACGGCTCGTGGGGTCCGCGGCCGTCCTCGTCCATGTAGATCGGGTGGTGCCAGCCGAACAGCGCAGCGTTGGCCTTGAGCCAGAGGTACTGCGCCGAGCGGTAGCTGCCGACGCCGTCGCCGAGGTCGATCGCCAGGCCCCAGCCGTGGTTGGACGTGCCGGGCACCGCGGCGAGGCCGCCCTTGGCCGCCTTGGTGGTCACCTGCTCCGCGAGGCTGCGGTACGAGTCGCTGATCACCAGGTCGTGGCCGAACGCCTCGCGGTACGCGGCGTTCATCCGCACGAGCGCCTCGGCGGCGTCGCACCGCAGGTGGTGCTGGGGCGCGAAGTCGACCGCGCACAGGACCTCGAGCGGGATGTTGCCGTTGGTGAAGCCGTCGATGGAGTGCGCCTGCTGCTCGGCCTTGGCGATGGCCGCCTTCGTGGGCTCGTCGGCGGAGGTGGCGGCCTGCTGGGCGGCGACGGTGATGCCGGCGGCCGCGTCGCGCGCCTGGGTGGCGGCCATGGCGGTCGCGACGACGTCGCGGTTCTCGGCCGCGGCGTGCGCGGCGCCGACCGCGGCGTCGAGCGCCGCGACGTGCGGGTCCGCCGCGACCAGCAGACGGGCGAGCGCCGCGTTCTGGGCCGACTGGTCGGCGAGGTCGAGGGCGACGACGAGCACGTCCGTCTCGACGTCGTTCACGGCTCGCGCCGCGGCCGAGACGTCGCCCCCGACCACCCACTGCCGCGCGTCCAGCACCCGCGTGGGCAGCCGGTCCGCGGCGAGCTCCGGCACGGTCACCGGCGCGGCGACGACCACGGGCTGGACGGCCTCGGGCGCCGCCGGCACCGCTGCCGGCCCCAGCGCGATGACGGGCGGCGGCTGGTCCGCTTCGAGGGGCTTGCCGACGAGGGTGACGGTCGCGGTCTCGACCGCCGTCACACGCGCGTGCAGGCGGTCCAGGGCCGTGCGGTACGCGACCTTCGTCGGCTCCGGCGGGACCTGCTTGTGGCTCGCCACCGGGGCGGCGGCGGTCACCTGCTGGACGTCGGCCGAGCTCGAGGGAAGGAAGGGGGCGGCGGCCAGCGCGGCCGTGAGCACCGCGACCGAGGACACGACCGCGACCGACTCGCGTCGGCGCGTCGCGGGAAGTGGGCGCGCGCGGTGACGGCCACGTGTCGTCCGTCGCGATGCCACCACTGGCGCCCCTCCGCGGTATTGCCTAGGTCGACCATCTCACTGTCGACGTGCGTCCGTCGACCGGTGCCGGGGGCGAATCGAGATCTCTCCCCGCCGGTCGCCTCGAGACTGCGCGAGGCGAACGAACAGGGGGTGAGCCGCAGGCGACCCGAGGATGTCTAGCCGCGGTCGGGCGGCGGGTCCGTCGGAGCCCGCGTGAACAGGATCTCCCGCGCCTGCTCCGCGGCTCGGGAGATGCTCTCGCCGACGAAGTCCATGAACCGCGCGACGTTCTCGAGGCGCACGGCGGCGGGCGTCCCCGGGCCGAGCACGCTGACGCCCTGCCGGGCGGTCTCGGCCAGCTCTGCGTTCGAGCGCGCGCTGGCGATCATCGACTGGTACCAGACGTCGGCGTCGGCGAGGTAGCGCTCGCGGCGGCGCTCGTCGCGCTCCCGCAGCACGAGCCCCTGGCTCTCGAGGAACGCGATGGCCTTCGAGATGGACGCGGGGCTGACCTCGAGGCGCTCGATCAGCTCGGACGCCGTGAGGCTGCCAGCGTCGGTGGTGTAGATGCAGGTGAGCACCCCGGCGGCGATCCGCGGCAGTCCCGACCGCATGAGCAGCGTCGTGAACGTCTCCTCGTACTCGCGCACGGCCTCGGCATCGCGACCTTCGGCCTGCGACGCGGGCCGGGACCCGCGCGGCGCCGCGGGCTTGCGCCGGTGGGCGCGCTGCTCGGTGGCGCGGTGGGCCAGGTCGGCGCGGTAGGCCGTGGGACCGCCGTTGCGCATCACCTCACGCGTGACGGTGGACGTGGGCCGGTCCAGGCGCCGGGCGATCTCCGCGTAGGCCAGGTCGTCGGCCAGCCCCTGGGAGATCTGCTGGCGTTCCTGCTGGGTGAGCCTGCCTCCCGGCATCGCGACCTCCTCGGATCCTCGGCTGTCGACAGAATAGCGTTCACGCCAGACCATTGCAACGCCCCGGCGAGGTGAAGTTGCATTCGATCCAGTTCGGTTGCAACGATTAACCGGTCTTGACCTGCGGATACGCAAGTCGGTTGCAATTTGTTGTTGCCGCATCGGGAAACGCAACGTAGCGTTTCGAACATCGGAAACAACAACCAGCACAGGAGCAGATCATGATCCAGACCTACGACACCGTCGCCCCGATCGCCGTCGTCCTCGACGTCCCGGCCGGGCGGGTGCAGCTCATCGCCGCCGACCGCGCCGACGCCGTGGTCGAGGTCCGACCCGCGGACCCGTCGAAGCACCGCGACGTCACGCTCGCGGACCTCACGACCATCGACTTCCGCGACGGCGTGCTGCGGATCGACGGGTCGGCCCGCGACGACGTGCTCGGCGACCCCGGGTCGGTCGACGTGACCGTCAAGGTGCCCGCCGGCTCCCGCATCGACGTCACGGCGGCACGCGCCGACATCCGGGGCGTCGGCCGGTTCGGCGACGCCGTCGTCACCGGCTCGCAGGGGTCGATCACGCTGGACGAGGCTGCGAGCGCGCGGCTCACCACCCTCGCCGGGAGCATCACCCTCGGCCGCGTCCACGGCGCCGCGCAGCTCAGCACCGAGCAGGGCGACCTCCAGGTGGCTGAGGCTGCCCGCGACACCGTCCGGCTGCGCACCGAGGCCGGCAACGTCTCGGTCGGCGCGGCCGCCGGGGTGTCCGCCTCGCTGGACGCCGGCACCGGCTACGGGCGGATCCACAACAGCCTCCGGAACGCCGACGGCACCGCCGACCTGCAGATCCACGCGACCACGGGCTACGGCGACATCACCGCCCGCAGCCTCTGACCACCGGGAAGGACACCCGCATGAGCACCACGCAGGACTACCAGGCCGCCGAGCAGCTGCTTCGCCGGCTCGCCCGGCCGGGCGAGCTCGTCGTCGGCGACAAGGTCAGGCCGCAGTGGATCGACGGCGGCTTCTGGTACGCCGTGCGCGACGGCGCCGACACGCGGTTCGTGCTGGTCGACCCCGCGGCGGGCACCCGCACCGAGGCGTCGCCGGAGGACGTGGCCCCGCTCGCGGCCGCGCCGTCCGGCAACCCGCTCGACGTCGTGTCTCCCGACGGGAAGCTCGCGGTGTCCCAGCGGGGCCACGACCTGTGGGCGGTCTCGCTGTCCGACGGCCGCGAGTGGCCGCTGACCACCGACGGCGCGCCCGACCACCGGTACGGCGCCGGCCCGGCCGCCACGGGCAACGGCACGCTGCTGCGCAAGATCGGCCTGCCCTACCTGCCGCCGGCGGTGGCGTGGTCGCCCGACTCGTCGAAGGTGCTCGCGCACCGCACCGACGAGCGCGCCGTCCGGCAGACGCACCTGATCGAGGCACGCCCCGCCGACGGGAGCGCGCCCCAGCTGCACACCCAGCGGTACGCGTACGCGGGCGACGAGCACCTGCCGCTGGCCGAGCTCGTCGTGCTGGACGTCGCCGAGGGCGCCGTGGTGCGGGCGCAGGCGGAGCCGCTGCGCATGCCGCAGGCCTCGCCGATCACGGCCGGCTGGGCGTGGTGGGCGCCGGACGGCTCGGCCGTCTACTACCTCGACCAGCCGCGTGACCTGCGCACCCTCGCGCTGCGCCGCCTCGACCCGACCACGGGCGAGGTCACCACGGTGCTGAGCGAGTCCGGGGACACCCGGGTGGAGCCCAACCAGTTCCTGTTCGAGCCGCCGATCGTGCGCGTGCTGGCCGACCAGGTGCTCTGGTACTCGCAGCGGGACGGCTGGGGCCACCTCTACCGGTACGACCTGCGCACCGGCGCGCTGCTGGGCCAGGTCACCTCGGGCCCATGGGCGGTGCGGCAGATCCTGCGCGTCGACGAGGTCGACCAGGTCGTCTACGTCGTCGCCTCCGGACTCGTCGACGAGGACCCGTACCGGCGCACCGTGTGTCGGGTCGGCCTGGACGGCTCGGGATTCACCCGGATCACCGACGACCACCTGGACCACGTCGTCACGGTCTCCCCCGACCAGCAGTGCTTCCTCGACTCGGCGTCCACCGTCGACAGCCCGCCGGTGACGACGGTTCGCGACTGGTCGGGCCAGGTGCTCGTGGAGCTGGAGCGCGCCGACGTCAGCCGGCTCGAGGCCACCGGCTGGACGGCCCCGGAGCGCTTCCGCGTCACCGCCGCCGACGGCGTCACGGATCTCTACGGCGTGCTCTACCGGCCGCGGAACTTCGACCCCGCCCGCCACTACCCCGTCGTCGACCCCCTCTACCCCGGCCCGCAGGTCACCCGGGTCGCCCCGAGCTTCGACCCCGGTGGGATGGGGCTGGACGCCGAACCGCTCGCGGCCCTGGGCTTGGTCGTCGTCGCGCTGGACGGGCGCGGCACACCCGGGCGGAGCAAGGCGTTCCACGACGCCTCCGTCGGCAACCTCGCGGACGCGGGCTCGCTGGCCGACCACGTCGCGGCCCTCGAGCAGCTGGCCCGCACCCGGCCGTGGATGGACCTGGACCGGGTGGCAGCCTTTGGGCACTCCGGCGGCGGGTTCGCCGCGGCGCGGGCGATGCTCGACCACCCCGACGTCTACTCCGTCGGCGTCGCCCTGTCCGGCTCGCACGACGCCCGGTTCTTCAACCCGGGATTCGTCGAGACGTACGACGGCGCCGACAACCCGACCGCGTGGGCCCGCACGTCGAACGTGGAGCTCGCCGACCGCTTGTCCGGCAAGCTCCTGCTGATCCACGGCGAGCTGGACGACCAGGTGCACCCCGACCACACGCTGCGCCTGGCCGACCGGCTGATCGCCGCCGGCAAGGACTTCGAGCTGCTCCTCGTGCCCGGGGCGGAGCACACGTTCCTCGACTGCCTGGCCTACGTCCGCACGCGCTGCTGGGACTTCCTGGTGCGCGAGCTCCTGGGGAGTCAGCCGCCCGCGTACCGACCGGCCCCCATCGCGATCGGGCCCGAGGTGCTCGCGGAGATGTTCGCTTGAGTCACCGACGACCGGCGGCGGCGCGCGCCGCCGGTCAGGTGGCTCTCGCCTCGATCAGGTCGAGGTCGCGCACGGCGTACCGGTAGTGCTCCCACTCCTCCTCGAGCACCACGTGCAGGCACGACAGCACGGTCTCCGGGTACTCGGGGGCGTGCGGGTTCTTCCGCTGCTCGGCGAGCAGCTCGGGCGTCACCGCGGCCAGGAAGTCGCGGACCATGGCGACCCGACCGGCCCGGACCTCGAGCACCTCGTCGTACGGCGGGGTGTCCGTCCGGAAGACGGACATGTCGATGCCGTCCTCGCCCGCGGACCCTGTGTCCATCAGCCCGAGCGGGTGGAACGGCTGCTCCAGCTCGAGGATGCCGTGGCCGAACCACATGTCCGTGGCCAGGACCAGGTGCCGCAACGTCTGCGCGAACGACCACTCGTCGTCCACCGACACGTCGACGGTCCCGGCCGGCATGGACGCCACGCGCTCGAGCGTGCCCGCCCAGGTGCGCTCGAGCACCGCCCAGGCAGCGCGCAGCCCGTCCGGGTCGCCGGCCCTCTTCTCGGCGCGGCCCGGGAACCGGCGGTTGAGCTCGGCCTCCACATACGGGACGACGTCGACCCCGTTGACGCGGAACGAGCTCTCGCCGTCCAGGAGCCACGGGGCGTCGATGTCCGCGCCCGCGGCGTCGACCCCGCGCATCACCACCCCGGACAGGTCGCTGCCGACGAACCGGGCACCGCGCAGGTTGCGGCCGACGAACACGTCGGGCTGGGGCGTGGCCATGGCGTCTCCTCCTCGAGGTGCGTCGCGCGTCCAGTGTGCTGGCCGGAGGCCCTTGACGCATCACTTGTTTTTTGCAAGTGTCGAGCCATCAGCAGCCCGAGCTCACGAGAGGCACCACGATGACCGCGATCTTCGTCAACCTGCCGGTGACCGACCTGGAGCGCGCGAAGGCGTTCTACGCGGGGGTCGGGTTCGCCCTGAACCCGCAGATGTCGGACCACAACGCGGCGTGCTTCGTGGTCGAGGAGGACCACAGCTACCTCATGATCCTGGTGCGCGAGTACTTCCAGACCTTCACCGACAAGCCGCTGGGCGACCCGGCGGTCAGCCCGTCCGTGTCGATCGCCGTCTTCCTCGACTCCCGGGAGGCCGTCGACGCGAAGGTCGCCGACGGGCTCGCCGCGGGCGGCGTCGAGGAGCGACCGGCGTCGGACTACGGCTTCATGTACCAGCGCCAGCTCACCGACCCCGACGGCAACATCCTCGAGCTMGGCTGGTTCGACCCGTCCGCTGCCGTGCAGCCGGAGACGGTCTCGAGCCAGCAGGCCTGATGGCTGCACGCGACTACGGCCAGTACTGCGGCGTCACGCAGGCGCTCGAGCTCGTCGGCGAGCRGTGGGCCCTGCTGATCGTCCGCGACCTGCTCGTCGGCCCCCGCCGCTACGGGGAGCTCGCCGCCGGCCTGCCCCGCATCCCGAGCAACATCCTGGCCGCGCGGCTCAAGGAGCTGCAGGCCGCCGGCATCCTGCGCCGCGCGCCGCGCTCGCGCATCATCATCTACGAGCTGACGCCGTTCGGTCGCGAGCTCGAGCCCGTCGTGCTCGCGCTCGGTGCGTGGGGCTTCAAGGCGCTGGGCGATCCGCGCGACGAGCAGGTCATCACCCCCGACGCGATGACCATCACGCTGCGGACCGCGTTCCGGCCGCAGGTGGCCTCCGCCCTGCCGACCACCACCTACGGCGCGCGGTTCGGTGCCGCCGAGCTGCTCGTCCGGGTGGACGGCACCACCCTCGACGTGACGCGCGGGGACGGTCCGGCCGACCTGGCCTTCGCCGCAGGCCCGGACATCCGGCGCCTGATCTCCGGCGAGCTCGCCCCGCACCGCGCGATCGCGACGGGCGTCGTCCAGGTTCTGCGCGGGCCCGACGACCTCCTCGAGCGCTTCGCGAGCACGTTCCACCTGGCCGCCTGACCCGTTGACGGGGAGCGTGGTCGTCCGCCACGGTCGGGCGATGCACTTCGCGCCGCTGTTCTCCGACGATGCCGACGACCTCGCGCAGACGCGGATGCGGTACGCCCCTCCCGACAACGAGGCGCCCGGCGCCGTCGGCGTGAGCGGGGTCGTCGGGCGGTCCGCGGACGCCGCGATCCTGCTCGTCGGTCTCGCTCGCTACACCGGCGGGGTCCAGATCGACCTGGCGATCCGCCGGCGCCTCGATCCCGAGCCGAGCGACCAGCTCGACGCGAGGTTCGACTCGGGCCTGCTCGTCGGCGTCGAGCTGGCCGATGGTCGGACGGTCGTCGCCGGCTACGGGGACTGGACGGCGTCACCCAGCCCGGACGAGCCGGCGCTCGTGCACCGGGGCGGTGGCGGCGGAGGTCGCGAGTGGTCCAGCACGCTCTGGCTGACCCCTGCGCCGCCGCCCGGCGACCTGGTGCTCGTCGCCGCCTGCCCCAGCCTCGGGGTCGACGAGTCGAGCGTCACGGTTCCCGCCGAGGCACTCCGGGCCGCGGCGGACAAGGCCGAGGTCCTGTGGCCTCACGAGCCCGACCGCGCGCACCCCGCGGTGCAGCCGCCGCCGGTCGACGTGCCGCCCGGTGGGTGGTTCGAGCGGGCGTTCGCGGCGGTCCGGACGGACTAGCCTCGGCGCCGCGCTTCAGCTCAGCCCACGCCCTCCGCGACGAGCGCGTCCTCGAGCAGCCCGACCAGGGTGTCGAGCTGGACGTCGGTGGACGACGAGCCGTCCTCGTCGTCGGCACCGTCCAGCGCCCGGGCCGCGAGCGCCGACTTGCTGTCGATGAGCTCGGCGATCTTGGCGTCGATGGTCTGCGCCGCGATGATCCGCCACGCGGTGACGGGCTCGGCCTGGCCGATCCGGTGGATCCGGTCGATGGCCTGCGTCTGCTCGGCGTCGGTCCAGGACAGCTCCGCGAGCACCAGGTTGGACGCGACCTGCAGGTTGAGCCCCACGCCGGCGGCCATCAGCGAGCACACGACGATCTGCACCTCGGGGTCGTCGACGAACGCGGCGATGTTCTTGTTGCGCGTCCTCGTCGTCTGGTCCCCGCGGATCGAGGCGTACTTGATACCGCGGTCGGCGAACGTCTGCTCGGCCTGGTCCATCACGTCGACGTGGCGGGCGAAGAACACGACCTTGCCGACGTTGCGCGCCAGCTGCGCGGCGTAGTCGGCGGCCAGCCCGGCCTTCGCCTGGCCGATCCGACGGACCATCGTGAACACGTTCTCGCCGCTGGCCTTCGAGCTGGAGTCCTTGAGCTCTCCCGCCGCGACCCGTCGGACCAGCTCGTGGTCGATCCCGGGCACGACGCCCTCGGCGGCACGCGCCGCCACGGCGGACCGGTAGCGCCCGACCATGCGGGCGGCGAGCGCGGCCTCGGCGGCCCGGATCGAGCGCCCGACCGCACCGTCCAGCTCGACCGGCAGGTCCGCCACCCGGCGGGCCGGGATGTCGGCGACGACGTCGACCTTGCGACGACGCACGATGCCCATGTCGATCACGCTCGCCCGTGCGGCGGCGTAGAACCCCGGGTCGGCCGGCGTCAGCCCGGTCTCCTCGAGCGCGGCCATGAGCGGTCCGCGCGGCTTCTTGTCGTCGATCCAACCGAGGAACTGCCAGATCGCGCGGAAGTCCTCGATGTCGTTGATCAGCGGCGTCCCGGTCAGCGCCATGAGCAGCGGCCGAGCGGTGCGGGCGCGGATCTTCTCGGACAGCGTGAGCACGTGCTGCGAGCGCTGCGACGACTTGTTCTTGATGAAGTGCGCCTCGTCGACGACCATCCCGCGGAACCCGAGGTCGCCCAGCCAGCCGACGTGCCGGTCCAGCAGCTCGTAGTTCACGATGACGACGTCCGCGAACCCGTCCATCCGGTCGCCGTCGCCGTGCACCACGGTCGGCCGTCGGAACGGCGTCCAGAGGCCCACCTCGTGCGCCCAGTTCGTCTTGACCACGTTGGGCACGACGACGAGCAGCGGGTAGGCGTCGGCCGCCTGCGCGGCGAGCAGCGCCTGGGCGGTCTTGCCGAGCCCCGGCTCGTCGGCGAGCAGGAAGGTGCGGTGGCCGCCGGCCGTCGCCGCGACGACCTGCGCCTGGTGCGGCATGAGCTCGCGGCCGGGCGGCGTCGGCACGTGCCGCGGCTCGGGCAGCGCCATGCAGGCGGGTGCGCCGGTCGCGGCCCGCTCGAACGACCGGAACAGCGGCTCGAGCAGCTCCCAGCCCGCCAGCCGCTGGGTCCGTGGGGTGGCCCGGGCGGCCGCAGCCTCGTAGTCCGGGGCGAGGAACGGGTTCGACAGCTGACGCGCGATCACCGACCGCGGCACCACCCGGTTCTCCGGCTGCGGCGCGGCCGCTGCGGCGGGCGCGGGCTCCTCAGGCGGCTCCAGGCCGCCGGCCCGCATGAGGTTCGACTTGTAGGCCCGTGCGGCGTCCGAGACGCGGGCGTCCTCCGCGAGCAGCTCGAGCAGGGTGGTGTCCCGCGCGGCGGTCCGGGCCAGCTGCGTCGCCACCCCGTCGAGCCGCTTCAGCTGTTCGGTGCGCTTCGACGCGCCCAGCGTCGAGTCGGCCATGACCCGGGCCCGCTCCTCCCGCACCAGCAGCGCGACCACCTGGAACTTCGTGCGGGTCCCGGGGCGCGTCGGCGGTCGCTGCACGGACCGGTCGACCTCGCGCGCGACCTCCGCGAGCACCGGGATGATCCCCTGCTCGGCGGGGGGACGGCGGCGCTGCGTGCCCGGATCGGTGCGCGCGCGACCGGACCCGCGTTGGCCTGGTCGTGCCACCTGTCCTCCTTCGCCGCATCCACGCCGCAGCTGCGGCGCAGGCCGTCGCGCCCCTAGGCGCGGCCGAAACCCGCGGGCTCGGTCGCCGGACCTGCCGCAGGCCGCCCGGTCCAGGGCCGCCGTACGGGGTGCCGGGCGCCCACGCAGCGTCCCGCCTGCGCAGCCCATGCTCGTGCCGATGGTGACACGCTGCCGCGTGCCCCCGTGAGATGCCGTGGGCGCGGTCGTAGGCCGCTCGATCCCCGACGAAGAGGGAGCCTACCGCCTGGGCGCATCACCAACCGGTTTCTTGCTCGAACGTCACCACGACCGCCGTGCCGGCCGTCAGCAGCGCTCGTTGCCCAGGCCGTCGCCCAGGAGACGGACGAGGCCGACGCCCTCAGCGGCCCAGTGCTCGGCGAAGAGCACGGCAGCCCGGCCGGCCGCGCGCTCCTGGACCCACTCGATCACCTCGATGACCGACTCAGCCTCGGCGATGCGCCACTCCTCCGCGTGAGTCGCGCTCGCCCAGAACTCGACTCGATAGACCGGACGCTCCTCGAGCATCGTCGCGTCGCGTGGATCGATGATCATCGCCCTCATCGCGCCATCGTCAACAGTCACGCCACCCAGGGCAATGACGATTCTGCGCTCGCACCGGCGGCGTCACCTCGTCGCGGCGCCTCCCGACGACCGGCGCAGCCTCAGATCAGCTGCCGACCACCGGCTCGTCCTGGCCGGAGATCAGCGCCAATACCTTGCGGGCGACCCGTTCCCGAGGCACTCGTACGGCAATCGTGCGCGCACCTGGGTCATTCGCGATCACGGACCACCGGCGCGCGGGACGGACAACCATGGTCGTGGTCTCGTCCGAGGGGTCGAGGGTGGCGGGCCACCGAAGCTCGAGCATCTCGGGCGGGTCGACGTCGGTGAGTACGACCACCGAGTGGCCGAGGCCCCACGCGGCAGAGATGGTGACGCGTCGAGCCTCTCGTTCATCCCAGGGCCCGGCGCGGAGCGAGTGGCGCGTCAGCGTCAGGCGACCGGCGCGGAACACCGCGCACGCAGGCAGCGCGACACCGCCCACCAGCGCCACGGCGGCGCCGAGCACCGCGAGCGCGTTCTCGTTGTCGCTCTCGTCGCTGACCAGGTTCGAGGGATCGGCCGGGTCGACGTACAGCGTGATCTGCTCGCCCTCGGTGAGGTTGCTGGCGCAGCTGTCGACGGCGAGGTTCTCGGTGTGCTCCACCGCGTCGAGCTCGAAGCGGAGCGGAACCTTCACCTGGCCGCAGCGAAGACGTTCGGGTTGGTCGGCCAGAACGGTCGCGGTGACCCGTGCACCGTCGGCCTTGAGCGCGTCGCTGGCATCTGTGAGCGCGACGATGTAGCTGGCGAATCCGGTGAACAGGGCGAGGCCGCCGACCAGCCACACGATCGCCCAGAGTGCAGACCTTCGCCACGCGCGGCGCGTCTGCGACCACGACCACGCAGTCGGCCGTTCCTCTGGGGTGACTGTCACGGCATGAATGGTGCCGGACTTCCGCCTCGCCCGGGCGGCCCTGTCGCCGTCGGTCCGCCAGCGCTAGCGTCAGCAACGTCCGCGTCGATGATGCGGACGGCCCGCCGGGCGCTCACCCGGCACTCTCGCTGGAGTGGCGATGTCATCGACGACACCCGGGACCCGGGTCCAGGAATCCAGCCCGATCAGCGCCCGCGCCGTCCGCACCATCCTCGTCGTCGTCCTTCTCGCGACCCTCCTGCTCCTCGGGTGGGCCGTCCGCGACTCCCGAGCCAGGGCCGGTTACCAGGACGCCTTCGAGTCCGGAGGCGTCGCCGCGGTGGTCGAGCACGCCGCCGCCCGCGGTGACGACGTGACCCAGTTCCCCGGCGCAGTCCACGCGCCGTACGGCTGCTACCTGGCTGACGGCGAGGTCTACACCGACCTCACGCTCGACCAGTGTCGCGACCTGGCCGCGGACCAGCCGGCGGACGGCTGACCTCCGGTCTCTGTTGTCGCCGCGCGCCGGCTCCGGACTATGGCTTCGCCATGAGAGCCCGCACCGCCCGCTCCACCGCAGGTCGCATGTCGAGCTCGGGGTCCACCGTGAGCCGGTGCAGCATCAGCCCGTCGCCGAGCGCCATCAGCACGCGAGCGGCGGGAACCGGGTCGGGGATGCCCGCCGCGGTCACTAGCTGCTCGGTCCAGCGTTCGAACTCGTGTCGCTGCTCCCGCAGCGGCTCCCCGAGCTCGGGGTCCGAGGCGAGCTCGAGGAAGAGCGCGTAGCGCGCCTTGGTGCGTGCCGGGGACGGACCGGTCTGCATCTCGACCATGCCGCACAGACCGTCGATCAGTCCGCGCACGTCGGAAACGACGGGGAAGCCCGAGGAATCGAAGTCAGCACGCTCGCGTTCGGCCATCCAGTCCACGACCCCGGCGAGCAACGCCCGGCGGGTGCGGAACCAGTTCGACGTGGATCCCGCCGGCAGCCCTGCGCGCGCGTCGACTCGCGCGTGGCTTAGCGCCCGCACTCCCTCGGCGCCGAGCAGCTCGACGGCGGCGTCGAGTGCGCGTTCCTTCGTCGTCGGCATGTACACCCTCCGCCAGCCGTCCTACTATGAACATAGTAGGACTACAAACATAGTAGCCGGCTGCGATGGAGGAGTCGCCATGAACACGCCGAACGTCCGCGAGGTCGCTGCCGATTCGTCTACCTGGCACCCGCCGATGCCCGAGACATCTGGCTTCGAGCACCTCGTCGTGGAGACGTCCGGCCTGCGCAGCCATGTTGCGATCATCGGCGAGGGCTATCCGGTCGTGCTGCTGCACGGGTTCCCGGCGCACTGGTGGCAGTGGCGCGAGATCGCCCCCGCCATCGCCCGTGCCGGGCATCGCGCCATCTGCCCCGACCTCCGCGGCGCCGGATGGACGACGGCCGACGACCCTCGCATCGACCGCGAGAGACACCATCACGATCTGCTCGCACTGCTCGACGCGCTCGGCATCGAGCAGGCGCACCTCGTCGCGCACGACCTCGGCGCGATCGGCGCGAACCAGTTCGCGTACGCGCATCCCGAACGCGTGCGATCGCTCGTGCAGCTCTCAGTGCCGCCCATGTTCATGGCGTTCAGCCCGAAGGTCCTCAGCGGATTCCGCCACATGCCGGCCCTGATCTGGCACCGCCGCGGCCGCTCGCTCGCGGGCTTGTTCGACCCCAGCCACATCGCCCACCCTCTGCCGCCCGAGATGATCGACGCCTACCTCGCACCGATGGCCCGCCCCGAGATCGACGACGCCGTACGGCGGCTGTTCCGCGGCCTCGTCATCCCCGTGTCCCTGCAGCTCGCGCGCGGCACCTTCGCGCGCCAGCGGCTCCGGCCGCCGACCCTTGCCGCCTTCGGGCGGCTCGACCACCCATGGGACGAGCCGGTGCTACGACGCCTCTGCGGGGACCTCACGCGCTACGCCGACCGCTACGAGCTCGCGTTCGTCGACGACGCCGCGCACTTCATCACCGACGACGCCCCCAGCGCAGTGGCAGCGCTCGCGCTCGACTGGTTCCAGCGGGCGGGGTAGGCGTACTCGCCCCACACCCGACCCGTTTCGCTCGCGCCTGGAGGCAGCGGACCTCATGCGCAGTGATTCTGGAGAGGACCGCTGAACACTGCTGACGAGCGCCGGCGACGCCACAGCATGCTCAGCAGCGCCGAAACCGCGCTCACCTGGGACAACAGGCTATGCGCCTGGGCAGATTCGAACTGCCGACACCCGCTTTAGGAGTTCGCCCTGGAGCCTCGCGCAACGCGCTGACCTGCGGAAACGCACGCAAGAGACGCACCATCCGCGAACGCTCTACGCCGTCTGCTGACCACACGCTGACCACGGTAGGGAGCCCCCTCCAACCTGAGTTCGGCGCCGCTCGCTCTCGACGGCTCCGCGGGACGGAGCGCGGGAGCAGCAGGTCAAAGTTCAAGGCTCAGGTACTGAGGCCGAGATTGATCAATCGGTAACCCATCGCTTCGGCACTGACGCCGAACTGTTCGGCTAGCGTCTCCACGACTCGCGTCGGATTTGCAATCTGGCTGTCGCGGACCAGGTTGAGCGACTGTTTCACCAGCGCGGTGGGCATCAGCAGAGCAGCTGCGAACGCGTTGGCATCGATCTCCTCGCGGTCGCTGGCCATGCTCGAGAGGCTGTCACGTCGATTGACTCGCACCGTGGAATCGACGATGTAGTCGCCCTTGTGCATCTGGAGATGGCCAAGTTCATGCGCGACGGTGAACCGGCGCCGGCGAGGGTGGTGTTGGCTGTTGACTGCTATGAGCTTGGCGCCGCCCTCGCGTAGGAGCAGTCCGCTGATTGTCGAGTCGAGCGATTCGTGCACGATCTTCGCGCCCAGCCAAGTAGCGATCTCTTCGACCGGTACGGGGGCCGTGGAGATCGCGAACTGGTCGAGGAGATCCTGCGCAGCTTTTTCCGCCGCTCGAACACTCACGCGCTTGCCCCCGCCCAGGCGCGGGCCAGAGTGCGTAGTTCGTCTTTGGCATCTTTGACCGTATCGGCTGCCCCGGGGGCGTGCGGAAGCAACTCCTGAACAGGGACCTTGAGCACGTCCGCGAGCATCGCCACATGCAAGGCGGACGGTCGCTGGCGTCCAGCCTCGAGGTTCGCGATCGAGGCGCGGGTCAAGCCGAGCTGTTCGGCTAGTTCCGCCTGCGAGAGGTTGGCTCGCTTGCGTCCGCGCTGCACCCGGCTGCCCAGAGAAGCGTAAAAGTCGTCGGCCTGAGCGTTGGTTGGCACAGCCCCAGTCTGTCTACACACGCTCAGAATGTCAATCTCGCAAACCTTTTGGCGCGCCGTTGACAACCAGAGTGACAGTGTCGCAAACTTGTCGACAACAGGGTGTCAGCCATACTGACACCCGCGATCAGTGAGGAGCCGGTCATGACGACCGACATCGAGGCCAAGCAGCAGGACAAGACGACCGTGATCGTCATCAACGGCACGGACGTCGAGGTGCACGAGAAGGAGCTGTCGTTCGAGGAGATCGTCGAGCTCGCCGACCTCGGCGCGACGGGCGACGTGGAGTACTCCGTGAAGTACGCCCGGGGGCCGCACGAGTCCCCGATCGGTGTGCTGCGCCCCGGGCAGAGCGTCAAGGTCAAGAAGGGGATGAGGTTCGTTGTCAAGGCGACCGTTCGCTCCTGAGGAGGCCATCGAGCAGCTGCGACGTGACGGGTTCAACGTGGAGGTCGCCGAGGGCCTCTTGCTCGTCCACGACGTCCCTGCCGTCGACTCGTCCGGCACCGTGCACCGAGTGATCCTCGCCGAACCGCTGCTCTACGCAGGGGATCAGCTCGAGCCCCCGGCCGACCACACCCTCATCCTGTGCGGCGAGCACCCGTGCGACGACAAGGGCAACCTGCTGGGCCGGATCGTCGCGAGCCCCGAGAACAGGGTGTTGCGCCCGGGCGTGACCGCACAGTTCCGTCTCTCGTCCAAGCCGGCGAGCGGCCTGTACCAGGACCTGCACGACAAGGTCACCCACTACGTCGAGCTGATCGAGCGGTGGGCTCAGGCGATCGAGCCGGGGATCACGGCGCGCACGTTCGGCCACTCGTTCAGCGACGAGCACCCCTCGCCGTTCCTCTACGCCGACTCGGCCACACCGCGCGCCGGCATCGCCGACCTCGGCGAACGCCTCGCCGGGCAGCGCCTCGCCGTCGTCGGTGCGGGTGGCACCGGTTCCTACCTGATCGACCTGCTCATCAAGACCAGGGTCGCCGAGATCCACATCTACGACGGCGACGTGTTGCTCTCCCACAACTCGTTCCGCGCCCCGGGGGCTGCCAGCATCGAGACCCTGCGTGCCCGCCCGCCCAAGGCGCAGCACTGGGCGACGCAGGCGGCAGCCATGCGCCGCGGCGTCGTCGCCCACGACCGCTACGCGACCGCCGACGACGCGCCCGAGCTCGCAGCCTTCGACTGCGTCTTCCTCGCCGTCGACGACGGACCTGCCCGAGGCGAGCTGGTCGCCGCGCTCGAGGCGGCAGGCGCGACCTTCATCGACGTCGGCATGGGCGTCGACCGCGCTGGCCCGTCTGGGCAGCTGCTCGCCGCGATCAGGGTGTCGGTCAGCACTCCGGCCGCCCGTGCTCACGTGCCGACGGGGACCGCCGACGACGAGTACGGATCCAACATCCAGGTCGTTGAGCTGAACGCCCTCAACGCCGCCCTGGCCGTACTGGCCTGGAAGCGGATGAACGGCTTCTACCTGGACGCCGCACTCGGTACCACAAGCATCTACACGACCGACGACAACACAATCGGAGAGGACCAGGCGTGACAACCGTGTCTCACCGGTTCGTCGACTCGATCCCGAAGGTCCTCGCGCAGCGCACCGTATACGTGTGCCTGAAGTACGACGTGGTGGTGCATCTGTGTCTGTGCGGGTGCACCACCAAGATCGTCACGCCGCTCGGACCCGCCGAGTGGTCGTTGAGCCGCGACGGCGGCACGATCAGCCTGCGCCCCTCGATCGGCAACGGCGCACTGCCGTGCCGCTCCCACTACTGGATCACTCGCAGCCAGGTGCACTGGCTCCCGCAGATCTCCGCGAGCCAGCACGCCGCGGCCGCTGCGCGAGACGACCGGGACGTGGTGGCTCATCTCGAACACGAGAACGCTTGGTGGCGTCGACTGCTCGGACCTGTACGTCGGAGGATTCAACAGTGGCGGAGTCGGTCATGAGCGTGCCTGATCACGCGGCGGCTCGTGCAGGCGTCGCGCTGCGCGGATGGATTTCGGGGGCGCTCGCCACAGACATGGTGACTGACTTCGAGGGGCCATGGGATCTGAAGCTTGCCCGCCGAATGACGGTGCGCTTCCCCGCGCCTGCGGAGCTCGCGACGGCCGCGGACGCCGCGGTCTGGGGACGGCAGGCCCAGGCGGTGGCGGCCGAGTGCACTAGCCGAGGCCAGGCTGCTGCGTGGATCGTGCCGAGCCTGACGGCAACCGTCTTGGGGGCAGCGACGGTGGCCGGGACGAGCTCCTTCCACGAAGGCTCACCGTGGGGCCTTTCCCTCGTCGCATCCGGCGTGAGCGCGTTGATCTTGACGTGGCTCGGCCTGATGATCGCTGCTTCGATCGCTCTTCCGATCGTGCGCGACCTCCACATGCGCGCCCCGACGTGGACGGCGAGAGCACAGGCTTACGAGCGTCGACGCTTGGAGATAGAGCGTGCAGCCGACCATCCAACGCGACGCAGATGGCGAACGCGAGCACTGCAAACCGCTACCGAACCTCCCGATCGCTGACCGTGACGGTCCGGCTCAAGGGGCGCATGTGATAGGCGTGAACGCGCCACGGCCATTCGGAGTTCCGTAGGAGAGAACTTGGACGGACAAGCTCGGCCAGCCCAAGTCCGCCTCAGATCGAGTGCCTGCCGGGACGCGAGCCGGTCTGTGACTGCGGCACCGGCTAGCGAAGTGTGGCCTGACGTGCAGTGTGCGATCCGCGAGGAAGGGCAGCCCGCTCTCGTCTTGCGGTTAAAGAGACGGTCGACCCGTACGSCGTACGGGTCGACCGCTCCAATCCCAGTGGGCCTAGCCCTCGCTTCGAGCAGCCACACTCCGATCAGCGATCTCGTCCGGGCGCGGATCGCGGTCCGCAGAACTGGCGGACGAACCATGCCAGCGATACCAAGACGGTTGGCTGATCCGGGGCAGACTGTCCAAGTCGTCGCGAGAGCGTGCACTGAGCTCGGTCAACCAGCTCGGCTCAGGATTCGTCATGTCTCCTCCTCCATTGGTCGGTCACTACATCAGTAGCCTGCCGCCCACCACCCACATCGCATCCTGATCAGTCAAGTTGACGAACGCGGTCTTCGAGTGCGGGAGGCACCTGAGCCTCAAGGACATCGGCACGGACCAGCGGGTCCACCTCCGCGAGCCTCATCGCAGCGCCCCGCCTCGACCAAGGAACGAACTGGCCCGTAAGTGCGTCACGCTTTCGATTCATCGCTTCAAAGAGATCAGCGTACACGCGCCACGATGTGCCCACAAACGACTCTACCGAGACGCGTCCATCCGAGCAGGACTCCCCGACGTTTATTTCCGTAGCATACATTTCGGACGCTAGCGATTTGGGGTAAGGGTCCACAAACACCACCCGCCGAATACCAGCCGCTATTATCAAGCGCATGCACATATGGCACGGGAATGCGGTCGTGTACAGCGTTGCGCCCACGATTGATTGCGTCGATCGAGCAGCTTCGGATATCGCCGACATTTCCGCATGCACAATTCGCCCGAACTCGATCAGGCTCCGGACGCGTGATGATGCCAGGGAGGCGCTGCCGTTGGTAACGACGGAGTCCACCCTATCCCCCGAACTCAATTCCGTAAGGGCCGAGCTCAGATAGCCCTCACTAGCCAGCGCATCCAGCAGCTCCTGCATTAGCCGCCGGTTCTCGCGTCGGTTAAAGTCGCTTCCTTCGCGAAAGTCACGATGGTCCGGGGAGTCGCCTTGCCAGTACTCGCCTCCGCCCGGACGCGGGACCTCGTTCGCCCCTACTGCGAGAACGTCTCCCCGGCTGCTCGTCACCACAGCGCCGACCTGGCGACCTGGATCCGACGAGCGCAATGATGCACCAAAGGCCAAAAACATTGCGTGCTCGTCGCGCGTCGGCGTGATAAATGGCGAACCAAACAACATTCCGATAATTCTTTCGACTTCCAGCCGGGCTTGATCTATATCTCGATAGAGAACAAAGAAATCTGCCATCGAAAATGCGTCTCGTACGTGCTGGCCGTGCGTCCTCGAGGCGTCCGATTCGTCACGCTCTATCAGAGAGGCAAGTTTCGATTCCATTTCAGCGGCAGCGGGACTGGCGTCTCGCAATGTCCTACGAAGATTCGCTCGCCTGTCGGACTCGGAGGAAGATGCGGATACGAGCACGAAGCGGCGTCCATATGTGGCGCGGAGCAGGCTCACTTCTTCCGGGTGCTTCACTGTCCGAAGAATCCAGGCATGTCGGCGGTTTTGATCGTAGGAACCAGTTTGCTTAAACCGAAGATCCCGGATTCTTGCGATCGCGTACGCCGCCAGCGCATCATCACTACCGAGCAGGCGCCTCAATTCGTCGCCAGCATCCATACGCTGCCTGTAATAGTCCGCGTCGCTCGAGCGACTCGGGAGGTCGCCGCCAACAGCCGTCTCGTCGAGCAGTTGACTAAGTCGCAGCGACTCGGTCTTGTAGTCAACGTCTTCAAGCGCCCGTTGAAGGAGCGAGACGAACGTATCGACGTCGGTTCCGATGGGGGCGACGATGCCAACGACGATCTCGAAGTCTCGAACGTCGGGCACTTCAACCAGCACCTCGGGCCTCCTCCGCCTCGCCCGAAGTCAACCACCGTCGACTCGGACTCGGTGGGTGAAACGCCGAGTGGTCATTGCCCGCGACAACTCGAAGATCGAGCGCCACCTGAGTCGCTCGGCCTTCCCGCTGAGCAAGCGGCCGCGTCGGTCGCGGACCGATCGCTCGTTCGCCGCATGTAGATGCAAGAAGAGTCGGGGCTGCGATCGTGTTCGGTCGACGGAGCCGAGCCTGCCGATGGAACGGTGTCCGCTGCCCGTGGCGGACGGAGACGGTTTGGGTCGGGATAGCCGAGAACCGGTTGGGCTTCGGTTCTAGCCATGTCGCCGCCGTGCACATCACCCGCGACTCGCTCGTGCGGGCGGCCTCCGCTTCATCCGGTGAGCGCAACGCGCGCTGTGATGAGCTGCCGTAGCGCGTCGCTGTCGTTCCGGATCCCCTCATACGCGTCGGACGTGTAGGTGACATTAAGAAGTTCTTGGGCATAGCGCACGATGCCGACCTGGTAGGTGTGCTCGCCTGCGCGAAGGTGTGCGGCGACGTCGGGATGGTCCGCCAATGCCCGATCGATGACGGCATTGAGCCGATCTGGGTCCGGCACATCTGGGAGCCCGGCAATCAGTGCCTCGGCGGCAGGGCCAAACGACCAGTACTGGCTCCACGGGGTAGTGGCGGCGATGGTCCTGGCCGCGCTCATGGGAGCGGGCCAAATCTGCAGCAGATACCGCTCGGCCTCGGTATCGGTCGCGTCTGACCAAGACGAGGCCGGCTCGCCGTCGATCACGATGTAGCGGACGCGGACCTCGACACCCGCAGAGATAGGGATTTCGAGACGTCCGGTGCCGGCCCAACCTTGGACACAGACGTCCTGACCCGTGCGCATCGAGAACTCGACGGCGGTGTCCCACGACGGATCCAGCGGTGCCGGTGCGTCGAAGACATCGACTTCGATCGTGATCGTTCCGTGCTGGCGCGGCGTGGTCAGGACGGCATACTCGCCGAACTCCCCGCTGGCCAAACCGATCTCGCGGAGGTCGGCGACGTATCCGCCGTCGCCGTGGTGGAGCTCGATCTGGGAGTAGTCGGCGTCGACGTCACCGATCACGGCTGGCATAGGCACAGGGTAGGGCGGCACGGCGGTCCGCTGACGTGCAATCGATCGAGCTTTCGCGTGGGCCGGGAAGGCCCCCCACCGAGTTCGATGTCGTCGTCGGCCTGCGCCGGTGGCTTCGGTGACCCCGGCGGTACTGCTCGCGATCCATGTGCACTGTCGCGCCTTGCGCGCAGTTCCGCATACCTGCTTGCACGGGGAGGGCGCGACTCGACCTCGCGCCTTACGCACTTCTTGGCGCACCTATCACCAGGAGCAGCCGCTGCTCGAGCCGCAGGGAGGAGGTAGCGCGTTGGTGATGTCGATGCACAAGCTCACGGTCGGCGACGGCTACGCGTACCTGACCCGGCATGTTGCCGCCGGCGACGCCGACCTGTCGGCCGGCGACTCTCTCACTGTGTACTACGAGCAGACCGGCAACCCCGCCGGTCGCTGGCTCGGCAACGGCCTCGGGGCGCTCGGTGACGGTCATCTTCCCGTCGGAAGCGCCGTCACCGAGCTGGCGATGACGCAGGTCTTTCGCGACGGCGTGCGACCCGATCGGTCACACGCCGCTCGGCAAGCCTTACCGCAGCATCGACCCCGGCGCGGGCCGTCACGCGGTAGCCGGCTACGACCTGACGTTCACCGCACCCAAGTCGGTCTCCGTCATCTGGGGCTGGCGGACGAGTCGACGCGCCCTCACTTCCCCGAATCCGGCACCGAGGAGGATGACACCTCCGGTGAACCAGGATCGGCTACACGAGTGGCCGGGTGAATGGCGGGTACTCGGTCGTCGGGATCAGGCATGATGCGCAGCATGACGCGCGGTTGGCCAAACCGGACCGAGGTCGATCAGGTTTGGCGCGAGGTAATCGCCAGTGCGCGCAGCAGGGAGAGCGCGCACGACTGGGCGTTTCCATGGGTCGAGGGGGACCTTGCTCACGGGCGCGCCCCGGACTCGATGGTTAGCAACGGCCTCCTGTACCTGCACGGCCTCGATCTGGTCATGCGAGATGGCGATGGGCTACGTCAATACCAGTTCGATGATGCCGAGGTAGTCACGCGCTACGAGGCGTGGATCGCTCGTTGCGCGGACTACGACGAAGACCCTGAAGGCTGGTCACAGAGGCAGATGGAACTCGCCCGGCGCGCGATCGCCCGCGAGCGCAGCGCCGAGCGCGACTCCACTGATGACCACATGCTGACCACGAACCGGACATTGCGGTCGCAGCCACCACACCAATCGCACCCAAGATCGCCCTGACCTGCAACAACACTCTGTGCGCCTGGGCAGATTCGAACTGCCGACACCCGCTTTAGGAGAGCGGTGCTCTATCCCCTGAGCTACAGGCGCTCGGGACCCGTAGGAAGGGATCTTCCGGTGGTCACGCGCGGCGCGACGAGCACCCTGACGGGCCTCATGCGCTGGGTCAGCCTACCGGCCGGGCGGGGTCGCACCGAAGCAGGAGCGCAGCCGCGAGACCGGACAGTGGTGACCGCATCGCCGCCGGGTCTAGCGTGACAAACCCCGGCCATCGGAGCCCGGGGCGAGCGCACGACCTCGGCACAGCAGCGCACCGACGCGCGCTGCGCCCCGCGCGCGTCGCACCACCGGCCGCGCGCCACGCGAAGACACCGCGCACGCCGCACCGAAGGACAACCCCCATGACTGCCACGCGCACCCTGCGATGGATCACCATCCCGCTCGTCGCCCTCGGCCTCACGACCCTCGCCGCACCCGCAGAGGCGAAGGCCCCTGTCCCGATGCCGCCCACGCCTCCGACGACCTTCGACGCCGGGCAGGCGTGCGCGTTCCCGCTGACGTACAGCGGGACGGGCGGGTTCACGACGACGCACAAGCACGGCGACGTCACGGTGACCGCGGGGCAGGGCCAGACCCTCACGCTGACGAACGCGACGACCGGGAAGTCGACGACTCTGCCGTCGTCGGGCGTGGTCGACATCACGACGAAGCAGCCGGACGGTTCCACGCACGTGGTCGCGCTGGGCGCGCACGTCCTCATCCTGTTCCCGACGGATGTGCCGGCGGGGCCGACGACCACGCTCTACACGGGCAAGGTGGTCTACACGATCGGCGCGGACGGGGTGTGGACGATCCTGTCGTCGGCCGGGCCGACGAAGGACCTGTGCGCGGCCCTGAGCTGAGCCCTACGACCCGTAAAAACTCTTCAGCAGCTCGAACACGACGATCGCGGGCCACACCAGGGCCTTCGGGATCGCGAGGACGAACTCCCAGAAGGAGGACCCTGCGGAGAAGTAGTAGACGGCGGCGCCGATGACACCGAGGCCGTAGACCGCCCCGCCGCCGGCACCTGAGCTCTTCGACATGCCCGATCCCTCCGCCATGTCGACCCAGCCTAGGACCCCGGCGTCGGGGCGCCGCGGCCCGGCCCCCGTGGCATCATCGCGGGATGACGACCGAGCAGAAGCCAGCGCCCGACATCACCGCGAACGCGGGCGACACCGAGCTGTGGGTCGAGCGCACGGGCACGCGCCGGTACACGGGCCGCAACTCGCGTGGCGCGGAGGTCCTGATCGGCAGCGTGGGCGTCGAGAACGTGTTCAGCCCGGGCGAGCTGCTGAAGATCGCGCTCGCCGGCTGCAGCGGCCTCGCGTCGGACGCCAAGCTGAGCCACCGGCTGGGCGACGACGTCGACGTCACCATCAAGGTCTCGGGCGAGAGCGACGACGCCGAGGACCGCTACCCCGCGATCGCGGAGGAGATGGTGGTCGACCTCAGCGGGCTCGACCCCGAGGCCCGCGAGCGCCTCATCACGATCATCCACCGCGCGGTCGACTCGCACTGCACCGTCGGGCGCACGCTCGAGGCCGGCGCGACCGTGCAGCTGACGGTCACCGGGGAGCGCTGAGCGGATGCCCCGCCTCGTCGAAGCGGCGCTCGAGAAGGCCGTGACCATCCCGTCCAGCACCATCCACGCGCACGTCGAGTCGCTGCGCCGGCGCAATCCGGAGGCGACGCCCGAGCAGCTGGTCCGGCTGCTGGAGAAGGAGTACCTGCTCGTGGTGCAGACCGCCGGCGGCGCTGTGGGCGCCACGGCGGCGGCCCCCGCGGTCGGCACCGGCGTCGCGCTCGTGCTCACGGCCAGCGACATCGCCACCTTCTTCGGCGCGTCGGCGGCGTTCGCGCTGGCGGTCGCCAGCGTGCACGGCATCGAGGTCGAGGACGCCGAGCGGCGTCGCGCGCTGCTGCTGACCGCGATCCTGGGCGACGCCGGCGGCAAGATCATCACCGACGGCGCCGAGCTCACCAGCGTCAGCGTGGCGCGCGCCCTGCTCACACGCATGCCCATGGCGACCGTGCGCAAGGTGAACACGACCATGACCCGACGCCTGGTGCGCACCCAGGTGACCAAGCAGACCGGGCTCGCCGTCGGGCGCATGATCCCGTTCGGCATCGGCCTCGTCATCGGCGTGACCGGCGCGCGGGCGCTGGGCAAGAACGTCATCGACGGTGCCCGCAAGGCGTTCGGGCCGCCGCCGGCGACGTTCCCGCGCGTGATCGAGATCGCGGGTGCCGACGACAAGCCGGTGATCGTGCCCGCCGAGCAGAAGCGGCTCACCGGGCGGTTCAAGGGGATCGGGTCGCGCAAGAGCGACCAGAAGAGCTCCTAGCGACTACCAGCGGGCGTGCACGTGCGGCCGGATCCGGCCGTCGTACACCCCGCGCAGCCCGTCGAGCGTCTCCTCGTCGATGGGCGGCAGCGACGCGGCGGCGGCGTTCGCGGCCGCCTGCTCCGGTGATCGGGCGCCGGGGATGACGACGGACACCCCGGGCTGGTCGATGATCCACCGCAGGGCCAGCTGCGCGGTCGTGTAGCCGGCGGGCGTCAGCGCGGCGACCTCGCGGGCGGCGGCGACGCCCACCTCGAACGGCACCCCGGCGAACGTCTCCCCCACGTCGAACGCCTCGCCGCCGCGGTTGTAGGAGCGGTGGTCGTCGTCGGCGAACTGCGTGTGCTCGTCGTACTTGCCCGACAGCAGGCCCGACGCCAGGGGCACGCGCGCGATGATCCCGACGCCCTCTTGGAGCGCGAGCGGCAGGACCTCCTCGAGCGGCTTGCGGCGGAACACGTTGAGGATGATCTGCACGGTGGCGACGTTCGGCCGGATGATCGCGTCGAGGGCCTCGTTCACGGTCTCGACGGAGACGCCGTAGGACGCGATGCGGCCCTCGTCGACGAGCACGTCCAGCGCGTCGTACGTGGACTCGCGCCGGTACACCTCGGACGGCGGGCAGTGCAGCTGCACCAGGTCGAGCGTGTCGACGCCCAGGTTCTCGCGGGACCGGTCGGTCCAGGCGCGGAACCACGACAGCGTGTACGCCTCGGCCGTGTGGGGGTCGGCGCGGCGGCCCATCTTCGTCGCCACCGTCAGCCCGTGCCCCGGGCGCGACGCCAGGAACGTGCCGATGAGCTTCTCGGACCGCCCGTCGCCGTACACGTCGGCGGTGTCGAGGAAGGTGACGCCGGAGTCGACGGCCGCCTCCAGCACTCCGAGGGCGTCGTCCTCGCTGACCGACCCCCAGTCCGCGCCGAGCTGCCAGCAGCCCAGCCCGACAACCCCGACCGACCGACCCGTGCGCCCCAGCGGGCGGCTCTCCATCGACGTCTCCATGGACAGCGACGTTACCCGCGCGGACGATGGCCAGGTGACGAGCATCCCGATCGACGCCGTGGTCCGGTCCTTCCCGGTGTCGGCGACAGCCGCCTGGGACCTGGTGGCCAACCTGCGCCACCACGAGCGGTGGATCCCGCTGACCCGGGTCGAGGTCGACGGCAGCACGGTGACGGCTGTGTCCGGCCCGCTGGCGAAGCGCGGCTTCCCCGGCCTCAAGGACGTCATGACGATCGACCGGTACGACCCGCCGGACGGGTCCGAGCCCGGCGTCGCGACGTTCACCAAGATCGGCCGGGTGCTCAAGGGCACCGCGAGCATCGTCGTCGTGCCCGCGGGGCCGTCGTCGAGCCGGGTGTTCTGGAGCGAGAACGTCTACCTGGCCGGCCCGCTGCCCCGGCGACTCACCGAGGCGGCGCTCAAGCCGTTCCTCGGCGGCATGGTCCGGTACGCGCTGATGAAAGCGCGGCGCGAAGCGCGCGCAACAGATCGCCTTGCTTGACGACGACTGCGCAACGGATCGCGCCCCAGCGCGCAATCCGAGATGACGGCCTGCGGGGTGGCCGGCTCGTAGCCTTGGGGGAACGACACGCCACGAGGAGCCTCATGACCCCGACCGCCCCCGGACGTACCGACCGCCGCTACCTGATGTGCGAACCCACGCACTACACGGTGTCCTACGAGATCAACCCGTGGATGGACAAGACGCGGTTCACCGACGCCGACCTCGCGGTCCGCCAGTGGCGCACCCTGCGGGACACGTACCTCGACCTCGGCCACACCGTCGAGACGATCGACCCGATCCCCGGCCTCCCGGACATGGTCTACGCGGCCAACGGCGCGACCGTGCTGGACGGCGTCGTGTACTCCGCGAAGTTCCGCTACGCCGAGCGCCAGCCCGAGGGGCCCGCGTACCAGAAGTGGTTCGCCGACCGCGGCTACGTCACGCACACCGCCGAGCAGACGAACGAGGGCGAGGGCGACCTGCTCGTCGTCGGCAACCTCGTGCTGGCCGGCACCGGCTTCCGCACCGACCGCGCGGCGCACGCCGAGCTCCAGGAGCTCTTCGGCCGCCCGGTCATCTCGCTCGACCTGGTCAGCCCGCACTACTACCACCTCGACACCGCGCTGGCCGTGCTGTCGAGCGACCCGGCCGACCCGCAGATCGCGTACTTCCCGCCGGCGTTCTCGGCCGGCTCGCGCGCGGTCCTGCAGCAGCTGTTCCCCGACGCGGTCGAGGCCACCGAGCGCGACGCCGTCGCTCTCGGGCTCAACGCGGTGTCCGACGGCTACAACGTGGTCGTCGCCCCCGGCGCCGTCGACCTCGCCGACGCCATCCGCGAGCGCGGATACAACCCCATCCCCGTGGACACCAGCGAGCTGCTCAAGGGCGGCGGCGGCGCCAAGTGCTGCACGCTGGAGATCCGTCCCGCGTCCGGCTCCGGGCGATGACACTCACCGAGGTAGCGACGACCTCCGTCCTGGCCCCGAACTACCACCCGCTGCCGGTCACACTGGTCGACGGGCTCGGGTCGTGGGTCACCGACGACGAGGGCCGGCGCTACCTGGACCTCCTCTCGGGCTACTCGGCGCTGAACTTCGGGCACCGGCACCCGGTGCTCACGGCGGCGGCCCACGCGCAGATCGACAAGCTGACGCTGACGTCCCGCGCGTTCGACCACGAACTGCTCGAGCCGTTCGCGGCCCGGCTGGCCGCGCTGATCGGTCCGCTCGTCGCCGGCCCGCCCATGGTCCTGCCCATGAACACGGGCGCCGAGGCGGTCGAGACCGCGATCAAGGCAGCCCGCAAGTGGGGCTACGACGTCAAGGGCGTTCCCGACGAGCGCGGGACGATCATCGTCGCCGACGGCAACTTCCACGGGCGCACGACGACGATCGTGTCGTTCTCCACCGACCCCGACGCGCGCCGCGGCTTCGGCCCGTACACGCCGGGCTTCCGCGTGGTCCCGTACGGCGACGCGGCCGCGCTCGCCGCCGCCATCGACGACACCACGGTCGCCGTCCTGCTGGAGCCCATCCAGGGCGAGCAGGGCGTCGTCGTCCCGCCCGACGACTACCTGCCGACCGTCCGCGCGCTGTGCACCGAGCACGACGTCCTCTTCATCGCCGACGAGATCCAGTCCGGCCTCGGCCGCACCGGCACCACGCTCGCCTCCGAGCTCTGGGGCGTCCGGCCCGACCTGGTCACGCTGGGCAAGGCCCTGGGCGGCGGCGTGCTCCCCGTCTCCGCGGTCGTCGGGCGTGCCGACGTCCTCGGCGTGCTGACCGCAGGCACCCACGGCTCGACGTTCGGCGGCAACCCCCTGGCGTGCGCGGTCGGCCTCGCGGTGATCGGCCTGCTGGAGACCGGCGAGCTGCAGGCCCGCGCGACCACGCTCGGCCTCGAGTGGGGCACGCGCCTGGACGCCCTCGTCGACGAGGGCCTGCTGACGGCCTCGCGGCGGGTCGGTCTGTGGGCGGGGCTGGACGTCACCCCGCCGACCACCGGCCGCCAGCTCTGCGAGCGGCTCCTCGCCCGCGGGGTGCTGGCCAAGGACACCCACGGCAGCACCATCCGCCTGGCGCCCCCGCTGACCATCAGCGAGGACGACCTGTCCCTGGCGACGGACCGCCTGACGGACGCCCTCCGCTGACAACGTCCGCGCACCTACGTCCCAGGGGGCGTACTCGCGCGGACGCACCACCCCACCACACCGCAACGTCCGCGTAGATACGGCCCAGGGGGCGTACGTGCGCGGACGTTGCGGCGGACGGGGTCAGCTGAACTTGACCGCGCCGAAGAGGTAGCCGTTCAGGCTCGCGCCGCCGACCGCCATGCTCGACACGTCGGTGCGGCGCATCTGCGCGTCGTGGCCGGGCGAGTTGGACCACGCCGTGACCATCGAGGTGGCCGAGCCGTTGCTCACGCAGGCGACGATGTTGTCGCCGCCGGAGTGCCAGATGCCGCCGGCGTTGGCCATGGTGATCGCGTGGGCGACGAGGCTGCCGCTGCGGGAGACGGACAGCGTCGGGAGGCCGAGCGACGCGCGGTAGGCGTTGATGGCCGAGCCGATGGCCGAGACGCTGGACTCGCCGGCGCCCGACCCGCCCGCTCCGCGGCAGACGAGGCCACCGGCGGGGATGCCGGTGGCGGCGGGGGCGGCCGGCGCCTGGGCGGCGGGCTTCGGGGTGGTGGTCCGGGTCGAGGACCGCGTCGCGGGTGCCTTGACGTGCGACGCGGCGGCCGCAGCAGCCGCGGCGGCGGCGGCCTGCTCGGCGGCGGCCTTCTCGGCGGCGATGCGGGCGTCCTCGGCGACCTGCCAGGCCACCTGGGCGTCGACGGCGGCCTTCTCGGGTGCGGCGACGCCGGCGACGATCGAGCGCAGCGACACCAGGCTGACGCCGGGTGAGGTGAGGGCGGCGCTCACGGCGCCGGTGGAGGCGGTCAGGGCGGCCCGGGGGCCGTCGCCGGCGTTGGGCACCGCGGCGAGCGTGGCGTTCGCGTGGTCGACGGTCGACTGCGCCGCGGCCGCTGCCGCCGCGCGGCTGGCGGCGTAGGCGGCGGGCACGACGACCTGCTCGGCGGCCTGCTCGACGACGGCGTCGCGGTCGGCGGCCAGGGCCGCCCGGTCGACCCGCATCTGCGCGTCGAGGGCCGCGTCGGCCGCGGTGAGGGCCTTCTGGTCGGCGCCGTACACCGCGCCGCCGGCGGCGACCGCCAGCGCCATGGCCGCGGCCATGCCGACCCAGACGGACCGACGGATCGCGACGGACCGCGACGGGGTGGGCTCGGTGGGCGTCTCGACGAGTGGCTCGGTGGCGGTGTGCTGGTGCGGGACGTCGACGACGGTCGGCGTGGGCGCGCTGATCACCGACGGTCGCTGGCTCGGCACGAGGTCGAGCCGCTTCTTGGTGTCCTTGACCACGCCGCCTCCTTCTCAGGGCCCCCCGGCCATGGCGCTGAGTGGGGCTTCCACTCATCTCGGCACGACGGGCGCCCGCCTTGAGGCCTTGTGCCCCTTTGGTGGATCACCCGTTCGGCCCAACGTGTCACCTCTCGCGGTGGAACACCAAATCGAGCGCGGCTCGGCGATGATGTGCACGTGACCGACCACTCGGGGCTCGACGCCCTCGACACCGCGATCCTGCGGGTGCTCGCACTCGACGCCCGGGCGACGTTCGCGCAGGTGGGCGAGCAGGTCTCGCTCTCCGCTCCGGCGGTGAAGCGGCGGGTGGACCGGCTGCGCGAGCGGGGCGTGATCCGGGGGTTCACGGTCCGGCTCGACCCGGCCGCGATGGGCTGGCAGACCGAGGCGTTCGTCGAGCTCTACTGCAACGGCTCCACCAGCCCGGCGACCATGCGGGCGGCGGTCGAGCACTACCCCGAGGTCGTCGCGGCGAGCACCGTCACCGGCGACGTGGACCTTGTCGTGCAGGTGCGCGCGCGGGACATGCGGCACCTGGAGCGCGTCGTCGAGAAGCTGGCCGCCGAGCCGTTCGTGGCCCGCACGCGCTCGACCGTCGTCCTGTCCGCGCTGGTCCGGCGCCCGGACGTGCCGCCCGACCCGGCGAGCTAGATCGCCACCGCCTCGGCCGTGGCGCACCGGTTGGTGACCACCATGACCGGGCAGTCGGAGTGGTGCAGCACGGCCTGGCTGGTGGAGCCGAGCAGCAGCCCGGCGAATCCCCCGCGGCCGCGCGAGCCGACGACGATGAGGTCGGTGGCCACCGAGAACTCCGTGAGCAGCTCCGCGCCGGTCCCGTCGAGCGCGATGCGCCGCACGCTGAGGCCGGGATGGTCGACGAGCGCGCGGTCGACCACGACGTGCAGCCCCTCGGTGACGTCGCGCAGCACCTGCTCGTGGTCCACCGTGGACGGCAGCCAGGCCAGGACGCCCGCCATGGACCCCACGGGGACGCCCGCGACGGCCGTCAGCTCGGCCCCCCAGGCCTCCGCCTCGCCGATCGCGTAGCGCAGCGCGTGCTCGGCCTGCGGCGAGCCGTCGACGCCGACGACGATCCGCTTCACGGGCCGGGTCGGGGGGATCGGGGCATCGTCGGGAAGCGTCTTGCCGTCCTCCCGGAGCGGGACGACGACGGTCGGGCAGTACGCGTGCGCGGGCAGGGCCGACGAGACGGTGCCGAGCAGCCGGTCGGCGAACCCGCCGCGCCCCCGCGTGCCGACGACCGCGAGCCGGACCGCGTGCGACATCTCGACCAGCACGCCCGCGGCGTCGCCGGTGAGCACCTTGGCCGTCACCGGGACGCCCATCGACGAGACCCGCTCGGTCGCCTCGGCCAGCACGGCCTTGGCGCCCTCCTGGATCGCGGTGTCGTCCAGCGCGGCGTACCCGCCATCGAGGGAGGCGGCGGTGAACGACGGGAGCGAGTAGCTGCACACGAGCCGGACGCCCCAGCCGTGCGCGCGGGCCTGCGCGGCCGCCCAGTCGAGCGCGTGCAGGCTCGCGGCCGATCCGTCCACCCCGACGAGGACCACATCGTCACGCGTCATCCGGAGCCTCCGTGCTCGTCACGAGCCCGCCGTGCACTCGTCCCAGTGTGCTCTCCGGATGCACCGTTGCACCCAGGAGGTACCGGAATGTTGCCATACGTTGGCGCAACGTTGACGAAAGGGGGTGCTCAGGCCACCACGTACTGCGACCAGAGGGGCTCGGAACGGACCGACGTGGTGCCGAACGCCACCGACCACCGCGGCGCCCGGGGCGCGAACGACAGCTCCCAGCCGATCTCCTGCAGCAGCCGGTCGGCCTTGCGGTGGTTGCACCGCACGCAGGCGGCCACGACGTTGGTCCACTCGTGCCGGCCGCCGCGCGAGCGCGGGTGCACGTGGTCGACGGTGTCGGCGCCGCCCCCGCAGTACGCGCAGCGGTGGTTGTCCCGCTGCAGCACGGTGCGGCGCGTGGGCGGCACGGGGCGGCGGACCGGGACGTGCACGTACCGCGTGAGGCACAGGACCACGGGCAGCGGGACGGTGACCCGCTCGGAGTGCAGGAGGCGGCCGTCGGACTCCAGGACGGTCGCCTTGCCGGACATCACGAGCACCACGGCACGCCGCAGGCTCACGATGCACAGGGGCTCCATGCTGGCGTTGAGCAGCAGGGTGCGTGCTCCGGACGCGATCAGCCCTGGCGAGCCGACCTCGGGTGCCGCCCCGCCGATGGCCTCGGTGGACAGCTTGGTGGCATTCATGAGCACGGCGTTCTCCCGACCTCGGGGGTCGGACCGGCTGGCTGCCGGCCCGGCGAAGCGAAGCAACAGCGTGATGCACGGCCAGAGTACGCGACGGCCCGTCGGGAGCGGCCGACAGGCCCGTCAACGAGGCGAGGCCCCGACGACATCGATGTCGTCGGGGCCTCGTCCGGTGGAGCTGTCGAACGTCAGCCGATCCGGATGAAGACCGGGGAGCTCTGCCAGATGGCGCGGAACTGGATCGTCTTGCCCGGGCGGGGCGAGTCGATCTGGTCGTTGCCGCCGGCGTAGATGGAGATGTGCCCGGGGCTCCAGATGAGGTCGCCCGGCTGGGCGTCCGCACGGGAGATGACCGTGCCGGCCGCCTTGATGCCACTGGACGTCCGCGGCAGCGAGACGCCGAGCTGGGCGTAGACGTAGGACACGAAGCCCGAGCAGTCGAAGCCGGCCGGGGTGGACCCACCGGAGACGTACGGCGTGCCCACGTAGCGGGCGGCGATCTCGAGGACCGCGTTGCCGGCGACCGACTGCGGGACCGCGGCCGAGGAGACGTCCGCGGAGGCCGTCGTGGCGGTCGCAGCGGCAGCGGCGCGCGTGGTGCTGCGCGAGGCGGCCTTGACCTTGGCCTTGACGGGCGGGGGCGGCGGGGGCGTCTCGGCCGTGACGACCGGGA
Organism: Cellulomonas sp. P4_H12; assembly: GCF_056400905.1. Classification (NCBI taxonomy): domain Bacteria; kingdom Bacillati; phylum Actinomycetota; class Actinomycetes; order Micrococcales; family Cellulomonadaceae; genus Cellulomonas; species Cellulomonas sp. P4_H12. The sequence goes on along the minus strand of NZ_JBFUKJ010000002.1, from coordinate 99,148 downwards.
CGTCGACGGTCCAGGCGGCGTCGGCCGGGGCGGTGACGACCGGCGCGGTGTTCAGCACGGCACGCGCCGAGGCTGTCAGCGCAGCGGTGTCGACCGCGGGCAGGGCGCCGGCCTCACCCGAGGGTGCGGCGCTGGCCGGGGAGCCGAACATCGAGACGACGAGTCCCGACGAAGCGGCGACGACAGCAGTACGGCGTCCGACGGTTCCCATCTGGCCCGTTGCGGCAGCTGCCAGCTCGGTCAGTGGCGTCGAAGGACGGCGCGCCGCACGATGGCGGGCGCGAGTGGTGCTCACGGTCACGCGTTGCCTCTCCTGATGCCTACGAGGTCAGCTGTCGGGTTCGGGTGGGAGAACACCCGGCCGTGTCCCCGATCGAGATCGGATCTCCGGCTTCACCCCAAGGACACCGAACTTCCGGTGCCCGCAATTGGGTCCCCCGCCCCTGCCGGCGGATAGTGCGAACCTCGTGACGGCGGCAGGGTTAGGCGTTCCGCTCGAGGGCTTCTCAGGAGGAGGGTTCCCGGGAAGCAGGTCGAACGTACAGGACTCTCGCGGCGATTGTCACGTTCCGATCACGGTCAATCTCGTTCGTGTTGGACAGCCGTCCTGCCGGGCGCGCGACGCGGCCGAGGTGACCTGCAAAGACGCCGATCAGGGGCGTGGGAGCGCGGGCACAGATCACTCGGACGGCCTGTGCCGAAGATCACGACGGATCGGGCGAACCGTTCCCAGGGCGCTCCCAGAGGCCTCTCAGACGGCGCTGACGGACCTCTCGACCGCGCCGACGAAGATGTGCCGGGCCACGTCGTCGGGCAGGTCCAGGACGGTCTCGGACCCGGGTGCGGACACCGTGACGATGCCGCCGGCCCGCTCGATGACGATCTCCCGGTGCGGGAGGACCCCGGCCTCGGCCAGCCGCGACAGCAGCTCGACGTCGACCTGCAGGGGCTCCGCGATGCGCGCGACCACGGCCCGCTCGACGCCGTCCGCGCCGGGCTCGCCGCGGTAGACGACGAGCGACGTCACGCCGTCGAGGAAGGCGACGCGAGTGGTCTCCTCGCCGATCTCGCCGAGCCCCGGGATCGGGTTGCCGTAGGGGTCGAAGTGCGGGTGGTCGAGCAGCGACGCGAGGCGCTTCTCCACCCGCTCGCTCATGACATGCTCCCAGCGGCAGGCCTCCTCGTGGACGTAGGGCCACTCGAGCCCGATCACGTCGGTGAGGAGCCGCTCCGCCAGGCGGTGCTTGCGCATGACGCGCACGGCCTTGTCGTGGCCCAGGGCGGTCAGCTCGAGGTGCCGGTCACCGGTCACGACGACGAGCCCGTCGCGCTCCATGCGGGCGACCGTCTGGGAGACCGTCGGGCCGGAGTGACCCAGCCGCTCCGCGATGCGCGCGCGCAGGGGGGTGATGCCTTCCTCGGTGAGCTCGTAGACCGTCTTGAGGTACATCTCCGTCGTGTCGATCAGGTCGCTCACTGCATGGCCTCCCGCGTCGCGTCATCGTCGCGCAGGCGCCTGCCCGGAAGAAAGTGATCGGGGGGCGACGGCCGCGCTGTGCACAGATTAGTTGGTCGAGCCGACAGCCGGGGGCCGCGACCGCCTATCCTCGGCCAGTGCCCGATGCCCACGAGATCACCATCCCCGCACACCTGCTGCCCGCGGACGGCCGCTTCGGCTCCGGCCCTTCCAAGATCCGGCGCGCGCAGGTGGACGCGCTGGCGGGTCCCGCCGCGGGGCTGCTGGGCACGTCCCACCGCCAGGCGCCCGTGCGCGCGCTCGTCGGTCGCGTGCGTGCCGGCCTGGCCGACCTGCTCGAGCTGCCCGAGGGGTACGAGATCGTGCTGGGCAACGGCGGGTCGACGCTGTTCTGGGACGTGGCGACGCTGTGCCTGATCGAGGACCGGGCCGCGTTCGGCACCTTCGGCGAGTTCGGGGCCAAGTTCGCGGCGGCGGCGACGCGCGCGCCCTTCGTCGGCGAGCCCGTGGTCACCGCGGCCGCGCCCGGCGGCGTGGCCGTGCCCGCCTTCGCCGACGGGGTGGACACGTACGCCTGGCCGCACAACGAGACGTCGACCGGGGTCGTCGCGCCCGTGCGCCGGGTCGCCGGGTCCCGCGAGCAGGGTGCCCTCGTGCTGGTGGACGGGACGTCGGGCGCCGGCGGGCTCGCGGTCGACGTCGCGCAGACCGACGCCTACTACTTCGCACCGCAGAAGTCGTTCGCCTCGGACGGCGGCCTCTGGCTCGCGGCGGTCTCCCCCGCGGCCGTCGAGCGGGCCGCTCGGATCGAGGCGAGCGGGCGCTGGGTGCCCGAGTCGTTGTCGTTCACCACGGCCGTCACCAACGCGCGCCTCGACCAGACCCTGAACACCCCGGCCATCGCGACGCTCGTCCTGCTGGCGGAGCAGCTCGACTGGATCCTCGGCCACGGCGGGCTGGCCTGGGCCGCGAAGCGCACGGCCACGTCGGCCGCAAACCTCTACGGCTGGGCGGAGTCGCGGGACTGGGCGACGCCGTTCGTCTCGGACCCGGCCCTGCGCTCGAACGTCGTCGGCACCATCGACCTGGACCCCGAGATCGAGGCCCCCACCGTCGCCCGCGTGCTGCGGGCCCACGGCGTAGTCGACGTCGAGCCCTACCGCAAGCTCGGCCGCAACCAGCTGCGGGTCGCGATGTACCCCGCCGTGGAGCCCGACGACGTCCTGGCGCTCACGGCGTGCGTCGACCACGTGGTCGACCAGCTCTCCTGACGGACGACGCCCGCCCCGCGGTCAGCGCGGGGCGGGCGGTCATCCGCCTGAGCGGCTCAGGCAGTCGGGCGGCGTCGGCGGGCGATCGAGACGAGTGCCACGGTCAGGGCGCCGATGAGGACCAGGGCGCCGCCGGCCAGGAGCAGGGGCTGCACCTCGGATCCCGTTGCGGACAGGACGGCCGTGTTGGACGCCGGCGGGTCGGCCGCCAGGACCGCGCTGTCCACCGGGTTGTCGACGAGCACCTGGGTGTCCGGCGGGTTGGTCAGGCAGCTGGGGCTCGACGGCGGGTACGCGACGGTGACGGTGGCCTCGGGGTTGACCTGGAAGAGGACCTTGACGCTGGGGCGCACCCAGTCGAACTCGTCGCCCTGGACCCAGGAGCCGTCCGGCAGCTGTCGCCAGCCGGGCCAGTCGGCGCCCTTGCCGTCGGGACCGACCTTCGCGCCGGGCCAGAGGACCTTCCCGGACAGCGGCTGGCCGGCGTAGACGACGTTGGGGCCGCTGGGGTTGAGCCAGGTGATGGTCACCGTGGTGTTCGGCGAGCCGACCGCCTGGATGTTGTAGGCGAGGTACGGGACGTCCTTGTCGCAGACTGGCGACAGCGTGTGGACCGCGAGCTGGCACACCTGGGGGGCGCCGTAGGAGTCCAGCGGGCTGAGGCAGCCGTACGGCGAGATCGTGGCGTCCTGCGAGGGGGCCTCGTCGGCCGCGGACGACGGCAGGGCGCCGGCGAGCGCGACGAGGAGGGCGAGCAACGCGACGACCGCGCCCCGTGCGAGCCTGACCATGATGTCGCCCCTGTCGGCTACTCGGACATTTCGGTTCATTGTGGTCCCTCGCGGGCTGTTCACACAGGGGCAATATGGGTGATTTTGGGGTGATTCACCCGGCGGGGCAGGTGGCGACGACCTGCCCGGGGTTGGTCAGCGTCGGCGTCGTCCACACCGTCACCTGGCCGTCGCGCACCGGGACGTCGAACCGGTACGTCTCGTGGCCGCCCGGCTCCAGCAGGGACGTGACCACCTGGGCCGACCGGCCGGCGACCTGTCCGGTGACGCCGGAGACGTAGCCGTCGTTCCAGCGCAACGCGTCCAGCGAGGCACCGACCGGCGAGTACACGGTGACGTTCGTCGCGACCCACCCCACGGGAACCGTCTCGGCGTTCCACCCGGTCACGTAGTGGGGGAAGGTCGCCACGTCGGCGGGCGGCGCGTAGCTGAGGTCGAGACGCACGGTCGCGGTCGGGTCCGGGCCGCTGCAGTGCAGGTCCTCGACGGTCACCGCCGTGCTCAGGTAGTAGTCGAGCTTGCCGGCGGTCCCGTCGTTGAGAAACACGCCCGCCGCGTCGGGGAACGGGCCCGTGAGGAACGCGGCGCCGACGCTCGTCGCGGCCAGCTTCTTCTGCTCCTCGGGGTGGGCCGACCACATGCGCAGCCGACCCTCGGCGCCGGCCCGCGCGAGCGCGTCGACGACGGCCCGGGAGTCGCCCTGCCCGGAGCCGACCGCGCGGAAGATCGTCGACGCGACGCCGGTGTAGAAGGCGTCGCCGGCCGCGGCGTCCTCGCCGTAGGTGAGGTACGCGTCGTGCAGCAGGACCTGCAGGACGTTCGACGCGTCGATCTGCAGGCCGCCCGGCTCCGTCACCGGACCGGTGGCGCCCAGCAGGTACGAGACCGCGACGGGGTCGGTCGCGATGATCCCGTCGACGTGCTGCCCCATGTCCCGCTCCCACCGGGCGGTGAGCAGCTCGGCGCTGCGCGGGAAGTCCGGAGTCATCACGGCGTCCTGCACCCATCGGCCGAGGCGGTCCGTGTCGAACCGCTGCTCCTCGTCGGTGAGCGGCAGGATCGAGGTCGCGATGCCGGGCAGGTCCGCCGTCGTGCGCTGCTCGGTGAGGTCGATGGTGCCGTCGTCGGCGTGCAGCACGGCGAATGCGCCGACGATGCCGCCCGCGCTGCGCAGCTCGGAGGAGTTGAGGGAGACCAGCAGGTAGGTGCGCGGCCCGTCGGCGCCGAGCATGGCCGGCAGCAGAGTCGCCACCTGCGAGCCCGCATCGAGCGCCCCGCTGACCCGGTCCATGCCGTCCTGCACCTGGGTCACCGGGCCCACCAGCTGCGAGAACAGCGCGCTCGTGTCGATCGCCCCCACCGCGGCCTGCGCCTCGCGCGCACTGACGGCGGCCGCCGCGATGTCGGGCGCGGCGTCCACCAGCGGCGCAAGGTCGATCCGACCGTCGGTCCCGGGCGCCTCCTGCGCGGCGAGCACGTCGTCGATGCGCCCGATGGCGGGCACGGACTCGCGCACTACGTCGTCGAGCGAGGTCGACACGATCCGGACGGCCGCCAGCTGTTCCCCGACCCGGGGGAGGTACTCGGCCAGCCGCCACACGGGGTCGTTCGTCGCCCCGCGCGCCTGGGCCAGGTCGGCCTGCACCTCCGGCAGCTGCGCCTGGATCTGCTGGGTGTCGCCGCCGCCCAGGTCGCCCTCGAGGTCGAGCACCACGTCCTTGGCCGCCAGCAGCGCCGTGCCCGCCTGGTAGACGCGGAACGCGAGCCAGCCCGCTGCGAGGACCAGCAGCGCGATGATCCCGAGCGCGATGCGCAGTCCCGTCCGGCGTCTCCGGACGTCGACGGCCGGACCCTCGTCCGACGGCGGGCTCGCCTCGGGCGCGCGCTGCTCGTCGATCGTGGCACTCACGTACCGATCGTCACATCTCGGACATCCTGGACGATACGGGCGTCGGCCCTCTTCACCCGGGCTTCCACCCGGTTGGCCGGATCAGGCCGCCGTCTGGCGGTCCGCCGCTTCCTGCGCACCCAGTCGCGTGGCTGCCTCGGCGCGCCGCTCGGCCAGCGTCGGGTAGACCACCTCGAGGTGGGGCCGCGTCCGCACGTGGTAGCGGACGGTGACGTCCCACTTCTTCCAGACCCACAACGCGGCGCCCGTGGCGACGAGCAGGGCGGAGATCGAGCCGATGCCGATGGCCCAGCGGGCGCCGTAGGTCTGGCCGATCCAGCCGACGATGGGCGACCCGATGGGCGTCGCCCCCAGGAACACCATCATGTAGAGCGCCATCACGCGGCCGCGGACGGCGGGGTCGGTGCTCATCTGGATGGTCGCGTTGGCCGCGGTCATCATGGTCAGCGACGCCAGCCCGACGGGGATGCAGGCGATCGCGAACGAGAGGTACGTCGGCATGAGGGCCATGACGCCGGTCGCGATGCCGAACCCAAACGCCGCCCCGATGACCAGCCGCACGCGGGGCCGTTCGCGCCGGGCGGCCAGGAGCGCGCCGGTCAGCGACCCGATGGCCAGGACCGACCCGAGGATGCCGTACTCCCCCGCGCCGCGCCCGAACTCGGTGCGCGCCATGAGCGCGCTGGTCAGCTGGAAGTTGAGGCCGAACGTGGAGACCACGCCGACGACCACCATGATCACGAGGATGTCGCTGCGACCCCGCACGTAGGCGATGCCCTCACGCAGCTGTCCCTTGGCGCGCGGCGTCGTCGGCATCCGATGCAGCTCGGAGGTGCGCATGCGGGTCAGCGAGAAGATTGTCGCGGCGAACGTCACCGCGTTGATGACGAACACCCACCCGGTGCCGACCGCCGCGATGAGCAGACCTGCGACGCCCGGGCCGATGAGGCGGGCAGCGTTGAAGCTCGCGCTGTTCAGGCCCACGGCGTTGGAGAGCTTGCTCGAGGGCACGAGCTCGGCGACGAACGTCTGGCGCACCGGCCCGTCGATCGCCGTCACGCAGCCGAGGGTCAGCGCGAACAGGTAGACCTGCCAGAGCTGCGCATGCCCGGACAGGACGAGGATGCCGAGCCCGCCGGCGAGCACGCCCTGGCCCACCTGCGTGGCCATGAGCAGCTTGCGACGGTCGACGCGGTCGGCCAGCAGCCCCGCATACGGGGACAGGACGAGCACCGGGGCGAACTGCAGGGCCGTCGTGATGCCGACGGCGACGCCGGAGTTGTTAGTCAGCTCGGTGAGAACCAGCCAGTCCTGGGCGACGCGCTGCATCCAGGTGCCCACGTTCGCCACCAGCGCTCCGGCGAACCACAGCCGGTAGTTGCGGAACTTCAGCGAGGAGAACGTGGGACTCATGAAGCGGCGATCCTCCGCAGCAGCTCGGCGGCGTCGACGAGCAGCGTGCGCTCGTCCGGGGTGAGGGTGGCCAGGCGCCCGGCCAGCCAGGCGTCCCGGCGGCGCCGCGTCTCACGGACCTCCGCGACACCCGCGTCCGTGAGGCTGACGACGACCTGCCGGCCGTCGGTCGGGTGMTCCGCCTTGGCGACGAGGCCGAGCTCAGCCAGGCCGTTCACCGTGCGGGTCATGCTGGGCGGCTGGATGCGCTCGCGCTCGGCCAGCTGGCCGGGGCTCATCGGCCCGTCCTTGGTGAGCCATGCGAGGACCGTGAACTGGGGGTCCGTCAGCCCGGCGGCGCCGCGCTCCGCCCGGATCCGTCGCGAGGCGCGACCGATCGCGATGCGGAGGTCGCCGGCGAGGGCGGAGGCGGAAGGCATGATCCTTAGCCTAACTCATTACCTTGCGTAATGAAACCTCACCCGGGTCCGACCGGGTCCCCCACGTACCCTGTGCGGCATGAGCATCCGGCAGCGGCAGGTGGTGATCGCGCTGCTCGTCATCGTCGGCGTCGCCGCCGCCGTGCTCGTGCTCAACCCGTGGCACCTGCAGGACGCCTTCGACGGCCCGATCGACCGCGGGCTCGCCCGCCTGCACGCGATCGGGCTGCCGCCGATCCTCAACGTGCACGCCGCCGAGTTCGGCGCCAACATCGCGCTGTTCGTGCCGCTCGGCCTGCTCGGCGCGCTGCTCGCCCCGCGCCGGCTCTGGTGGGCGGTGCTGCTGGGGCTCGTCGCCGTGTCCATCGGCATCGAGCTGGTGCAGGCATGGGGGCTGCCGTACCGGCGGGCGTCCGTCCGCGACGTGCTCGGCAACTCCGCCGGCGCTGCGCTCGGCGTCGGGCTGTCTCTGCTGGTGCCGCGCCGGTCGACGGCGAGTTCCACCACGTGACCCGGGCTCGGCGCCTCACGATCACGCTGCTCGTCGTCTACCTGGCCGGGCTCGTCCGCGTCACGCTGTGGCCGCAGATCGGGGCCGACAAGGGCTTCGACCTGGTCCGCTCCGCACTCTCGTGGCTGCACTCGATCGGGGTGCCGCTCACCTTCAGCGCCACCGAGTTCGTCGCCAACATCGTGCTCTTCGTGCCGTTCGGCGTGCTGGTCGGGCTCCTCGCGCGCTGGCCCTCGTGGCTCGTCGTCCTCGCCGGCGCGGTGACTTCTGGCGTGATCGAGCTCACCCAGCTGCTGTTCCTGCCCGACCGGGTGGCCGACGTGCGCGACCTCGTCGCGAACACCCTCGGTTCCCTTGTCGGCGTGCTGGTCCTGTTGTGGGTGCGCGCCGCCACACAGTCGCGCGAGCCCGCGAACGCCTGACCTACGGCCCGAGGAAGATCTGCGAGCAGAGCATCTCGTCGCCGTCGAGCAGGCAGCCGATGCCCATCTGGTCCAGCGCCGGGTCGAGCAGGTTGGCCCGGTGCCCGGGCGACCCGAGCCAGGCCTCGACCACGTCGTGCGGCGTGGCGGCGGCCCGCGCCAGGTTCTCGGCGGCGGTCGTCGACGGACCGCACGCCTCGATCACCGGCGCCAGCGGCGCGTGCTCGAGCTCCTTGCCGCCCTCCAGCGCGGCCGCGCGCTCGGCGCCGGCGCTCATCGCGCAGTCCGACACCGTGAGCGCAGGAAGGTCCTCGTCGGCGCGCGCCGCGTTCGTCTCCGCGACGAGCTCCGCCGCGTACTCGGCCGGATCGGCACCCTCCGCCGACCACGGCTGGTGCGTCGGCGCCGGCTCGCCGCTCCACGGCCGGGTGGCGACGAGCACCGCGGCAAGCGCCAGGACGACGCCGAGCACGACGAGGACCCAGCCGGCCGACCCCCTGCGGGCCCGTGCGTGGTGCGCCGACTCCTCCACCGCTACGGACGGCCCAGCGCGCGATAGGTCCAGCCCGCGGCGCGCCACACCGACGGCTCGAGCACGTTGCGCCCGTCGAGGATCCGCTTGTGCGCGACGACCTTCGCCAGCTCATCGGGGTCGATGTCGCGATACTCGGCCCACTCGGTGGACAAGAGCACGACGTCGGCGTCCTTCGCCGCCTCGAGCGCTGACTCCTTGAACTGCAGGTCGGGCCACTTGGCGGCTGCGTTGGGGATCGCCTGCGGGTCCGTCACGGTGACGTGCGCGCCCTGCAGCTGCATCTGCGCGGCCACCGACAGCGCCGGTGAGTCACGGACGTCGTCCGAGTCCGGCTTGAACGCCGCCCCGAGCACAGCCACGCGCTTGCCGACGATCGACCCGTCGCACACCTCGCGCGCCAGGTCCACCATGCGCACGCGCCGCCGCATGTTGATCGAGTCGACCTCGCGCAGGAACGACAGCGCGTCGCTGACTCCGAGCTCGCCGGCCCGCGCCATGAACGCCCGGATGTCCTTGGGCAGGCACCCGCCGCCGAACCCGAGCCCGGCGTTGAGGAAGCGCCGGCCGATCCGCGCGTCGTACCCGATCGCGTCCGCCAGCCGCGTCACGTCGGCGCCGGTCGCCTCGCACAGCTCGGMCATCGCGTTGATGAACGAGATCTTGGTSGCCAGGAACGAGTTCGCGGCCACCTTCACCAGCTGCGCGGTCGCGTAGTCCGTCACGACCAGCGGCGTGTGCTCGCTCAGCGGCGTCGCGTAGACCTCGTCGAGGATCGCCTTTGCCTTGGCACCCTCGGGCGTCGGCTCCCCGTCCTCGTCCGTCGGCACGCCGTAGACCAGCCGGTCCGGGTGCAGGGTGTCCTTGACCGCGAAGCCCTCCCGCAGGAACTCGGGGTTCCAGACGAGGATCGCGCCGGTGCCGCTGAGCGACTCCGCGATCGCCTCCGCCGTGCCGACCGGGACCGTCGACTTGCCGGCCACCACGTCGCCCGGACGCAGGTGCTCCTTGAGCGCCGCCGTCGCCGCGTTGACGTACGTGAGGTCCGCGCGAAACTCGCCGTGCACCTGCGGCGTGCCGACGCAGATGAAGTGGACGTCCGCGCCCGCCGCGTCGGCCATCTCGGTGCTGAAGCTCAGCCGGCCGGTCGCGCCCGCCTCCGTGAGCAGCTCCGGCAGGCCGGGCTCGTAGAACGGGGCGCGACCCTCGCGCAGGGCGTCGATCTTCTTCGCGTCGACGTCGATGCCGATGACGTCGTGGCCGAGCTGGGCCATGCTCGCGGCGTGGACGGCACCGAGGTAGCCGCATCCGATAACAGACAGGCGCACGGATCTCTGCTCCTTGAGGGGTTCGGAAGCGCCGACTCTATCGGCCCGCACCACGCTCACCCGGGCCCGACGAGGGTGATCCGCGGCGACCGGTCACTCCCGCAGCGACGCCTGGTGCGCGCGGAACCACTCCACCGTGGAGCGCAGCCCCTCTTCGAGCCCGATCCGCGAGGCCCACCCGGTCGCCGCCAGCTTCGAGACGTCGAGGAGCTTCTGCGGCGTGCCGTCCGGCTTGGTCGTGTCCCACTCGGTCTGACCCTTAAAACCGACCACCGCGGCGATCGTCTCCGCGATCTCGCGGATAGTCACGTCCTGACCGGTGCCGACGTTGACCTGCTCCTGCCCGTCGTAGTGCTCGAGCAGATGCAGGCAGGCGTCCGCCATGTCGTCAACGTGCAGGAACTCCCTGCGGGGCGTGCCAGTGCCCCAGTTGGTCACCGTGGGCGCATCACTGGCGGCCGCCTCGTCGTAGCGGCGGATCAAGGCCGGCAGGACGTGCGAGCCGAGCGGCGAGAAGTTGTCGTTCGGCCCGTACAGGTTGGTCGGCATCGCACTAATCCAGGGAAGGCCATCCTGTCGACGCACCGCCTGGACCTGCATGATCCCCGCGATCTTCGCGATCGCGTAGGCGTCGTTCGTCTCCTCGAGATGTCCCGTCAGTAGCGAGTCCTCGCGGATCGGCTGGGGGGCGAACTTGGGGTAGATGCACGACGACCCGAGGAACAGCACCCGCTCGACCTGGTGCTTGCGCGCGGCGTCGAGGACGTTGACCTGGATTCGCAGGTTGTCGCTGAGGAAGTCCACGGGGAAGGTGCTGTTCGCGAGTATCCCGCCCACCTTGGCCGCCGCAAGGACGACGTAGCGCGGACGGTGCTCGGCGAAGAATGCGAAGACGTCGTCGCGCTCCAGGAGGTCGAGCTCGCCCGACGATCGCCCCACGAGGTTGGTGAACCCCGCGGCCTCCAGCCGACGCCAGATCGCCGACCCGACCAGACCCCGGTGCCCGGCGACATAGAAGGTGGCGTCCCGGTCGAGAGGCCCGGGCTCGAACACGACGCTCACGCTCCCACCCACGACGGCAGGTCCACGGAGTCGATCCAGGGGCGACCGGCGTGCGACAGCGCCTCGACGTCGGCCTCGACCATGAGCCGCGCCAGGTCAGCGCCACCCACCGTCGCCTTCCACCCCAAACGGCTCTCCGCCTTGGACGCGTCACCGATCAACGCGTCGACTTCCGTGGGCCGCAGGTATCGCTCGTCGAATTCGACGTGCCGTTCCCAGTCGAGCCCGACGTGGTCGAACGACGCGGCGAGGAATTCGCGCACGGTGATGCCCCCGCCGGTCGCCAGCACGAAGTCCTCCGGCTCGTCGACCTGCAGCATCCGCCACATGCCCTCGACGTACTCGGCCGCGTAGCCCCAGTCACGCACTGAGTCGAGGTTGCCCATAAACAGCTTGTCCTGTACCCCGGCCTTGATAGCCGCCGCCGCGCGCGTGATCTTCCGCGTCACGAACGTTTCGCCACGCCGCGGGGACTCGTGGTTGAACAGGATCCCATTGACCGCGAACATCCCGTACGCCTCGCGGTAGTTGCGCGTGACCCAGTACGCGTAGACCTTCGCCGCACCGTACGGAGAGCGCGGGTAGAACGGCGTGTCCTCGTCCTGCGGCGGCGGGGAGGCCCCGAACATCTCCGAGCTCGACGCCTGGTAGAACCGCGTCTCGATCCCCGCCATGCGCACTGCTTCAAGCAGGCGGATCGAGCCCATGCCCGTCGTGTCGCCCGTGTGCTCGGGCTCGTCGAAGGACACCCGAACGTGCGACTGAGCGGCGAGGTTGTAGACCTCGTCGGGGCGGATGTCGGCGAGCAGCGTCACGAGTCGAGCACCGTCGCTCAGGTCGCCGTAGTGGAGAAAGAGCCTCGCACTCGGGTTGTGCGGATCGACGTACAGGTGATCGATGCGAGCCGTGTTGAACGTGGAGGCGCGTCGGATCAGTCCGTGAACCTCGTAGCCTTTTTGCAGCAGAAGTTCGGCGAGGTACGAGCCGTCCTGCCCAGTAATACCTGTGATAAATACGCGCTTTAACATCTTTCCAACTCTCATCAGATTTGTTCCTGTTCCACCCCGTGCACCCCGCATGCACGACGAGGATCGGCCCGAATCACGACCGACCGCCCCAACAGCACTTCTCAGACCTCAGTACCCAGGAGTTCCGCGATCGCCGTTGAGGTGCGGCGACGCGCGAAGGCGGATAGTGCCTCGTGAAACACTTCTGCACGAACGTGCTCATCGGAGAGCATCTCGAATATTCGAGCAAGTTCGTCACCGTCTCGAAACAGGAATACAGGACCCTCCCGACTCAGTTCCTCGAATACTGCAAGGCTCCTGGCGACGACGGGCCTGCCCCGGGCCCAAGCCTCCCAGACGACGATGGGGTTCAGCTCGTACACGCTCGGCATGAACAACGCATCCGACCAATCGAGCTCATCGCGGATACCGTCCGTCCGTCCGAGCGTCTCGACCTGGACGTTTGCAGGTACCTCGGATCCAAGGCGGTCGGCGAACGCGCGTAATGGCCCGTCACCAGCGATGTGCACCACCAATGGGGTCCGAGCGTCTCGGAGCAGTCCCGGGATGAGTTCGATCCCTTTCTGCTCCGTCAGGCGCCCCGCGATGAGCAAGCGCAGTGCGCCCGCCTCGCCGGTGCGCAGCGTTGCATGTTCCGAGTCTGAGACGATCACATTGGGTACGTGACGGATCGTCTTCCCCGTGGCGAACTTGCGCTCGACCAACTCGCAGCACGCCAGTTCCGACGGTGCCGTCACCAAGTCACACTTGGACGTGAAGCGACGGACGAACGGCGTCTCCAGTCGGCTGGTGCGGTCCCTTTCGTCAGCCGACGGGAGCTGATGAAAGCTCGCCGCAAGGCGCCGGCCGGCCAACGCACTCGCTGGCAGCATCCCAAGAACCACATGGCTCGCGCGCATCAGCGAGTACACAGCGGGGCGCGAAGTCAACTCGGATCGGAGGCGCCAGGCTGCGCGAACGGCACCCAGGGCACTTCGTCGCTCGTCCAACCGCACAAAAGTTCCGCTCACCCTCGTGACCGCGTCATAGTCGCGGCAGCCGTCAAACAATGCAACGACGTCGACCCCGCCTGAGCCAACCTGGCCAAGAATTGACACGAGGGAGTACTGACCGCCTCCGCCCTCCAACCAAGGCACCACGACCAGCGGACGCCTCGTGGCCGGAGGAACCTCAGCTCTAGTTGCTGCGGGATGGAGTTTGGACAGCACGCGCCACGTGCCGGCCCGCAGAAGGTGCAGAGACGCCTGTACGCGCTGGTCATGAGCCGAGAGAGCCCGACTCCGCCACATTGCAGTGCTCGAACGGATTGCCGCGCGGTTCATCAGCTTTACGGGGATCTGGTCGACCGACGCATAATGCACGCGCACGGCTTCCTTGTCTTCGAGGCTACGGCGCGCAGACCGCGCAGACCTTCCCGCGAATAGGCTGTACTCACAACTGATCGTGTCGTGCTGAACAACACGTCCAACGCGAGAGAGCCTGATGATCAACTCGTAGTCCTCAGCAAACCGCGGACGGAGCTCAGTCGGGCCCCGTCTCTGCGACTTCTCGAGATCAACCCTGCGCACAACCTGCGCGGCAGGTGGCCAGGGCCCGTACCCGACCGTGACCAACCTCGACGGCGTGAGATCCCCCTCGTGCACTGGGCGAACCCCTCGGCGACCGTTCGGCTGGATCGTCACGACGGCGCCGGCTACGACGGCAAGCGACGTATCGTTCTCCAGCATCGAGAGCGAGCGCTCAACACCGTCCGCCACGAGATTGTCGTCGGCGTCCAGAAAGACAACGAAGTCGGCTCGGCACTCTTCGAGACCACGGCGCCTGGCGGAGGCAGGACCGCTGTTTGCCTGTCGAATCACCTTCGCGCCGGCCGCTTCGGCGCGCTCCGCCGTCTGGTCGGTACTCCCATCGTCAACGACCACCACGGACTCGGTGATCTGTAGAGCCGACTTGACGGCAGACTCGATCGTGTCAGCTGCGTTGAAGGCGGCGATCACGACGTCGAGCCGGCTCACTTCGCGGCCCCCCGAGGATCGCGAGCAGCTAGCGACGCAACTCGCACGCCGACCTTACGAGCCTCTGTAACGATCCTGTCTCCGGAGCGATGTACGGCCTCGTTATAGACGCGCCTGGCCGACTCGTCCGTGCGAAGCGCCTCAACCTGGGCGAAAACGTGAGCGGGATCAAACGACCGTACGTTATGCACATAGTGCGGTATGCCGAGGTCGGCGAACGCGGCGAAGCCTTTCCGCTCGTAGGACAAGTGAACGACGTAATGTCCGGCCCTCAGGGCCATCAGTGCCGCGTGCATTCGAACGGCAACTACCACCCGAGCCTCCTCGGGCCTCCTCATCAGCGACTCGAAGTCGAGGATGTTCCGCGGTCCGATTGAATTCATGGCAGCTGTGTCGTCGTTGGCACCGGCCGTCGACTGGATGTATCCGTCGAACACCGGCACACGCCTTGCCAGTTCTCCGAGCGGCCCTGTGATCTGTCCGTCGACGTACCGCACCGAGATGATCGGCACACTCTTTAAAATCCCGCCGACCGGAAGCTTTGCTCGGTCAGCAGAAATCTCCGCGATGGCCATATCGGGCGTGCGCTCGACATTGATGAGGTCGAGTTCCGCCGTCGTTCGGTCGTCCCGCGAGTAGACGGTGTCGATGCGGGACAGCAGGTGCCTCAGGAGGAACCGGAACCCAAAGCGGAGCGGACCAACGGACTGCGGCAGGTAGACCGATGGCGTCGACGACCTCGCGGCAACCACGAGTTGCGGTATGTGGATCAACAGTGCCTTCGCAGCAGCAACAGGGCGGCCGAAGCGCAAGTAGCCGCCGCCCACGCCCACGACGAGGTCATACGTGTGCAATCGGCTCAGCTCGCGGAGGTACTCCCTTTGGTACCCGGTTCGTCGCAGGCCAGAGTCGACAACCCTCAGACCGCGGCCACGGAATGTCTCTGGGTGGTTCGCGAAGAGCGTGATGGCCACGTCGGCACCACATGCGTCGCGGACGATGCGCGTCGCGAGCTCGACGAGCAGCCCGTCGCCTCGATTCTCGGCGCTGTAGCCGTGCAACAGAAGGACTTGCTTGGGCGTCACGCTGTCTTTTGTCCATTCTTGGGGTCGAACCAGGTGTACACAGACGGCAGCGTCGTCGCTTCTGGCATCCGGGTCGATTGCTGAATGAGGCCGCGGGATGCCTGACCGATCTTCAGAAGTCGGCGCTCGTCGTCAAACGCCTCGCCTACCAGCCGCGCCGCCTCGGTGGCCGAAGAGAATTTGTGTATCGACATACCTCCAAGAGCAGGGATGTCCCTAGCAATAATTGGCACGCCAAGCGCGCACGCGTCGAGCAGGCTTAGCGGGAACCCTTCGTAGGCCGCGGTGTGGAGATAGAGCGCCGAAGATCCCAGAGCCTCGATCAAGTCGGCGTCGTCGAGCCAGCCGGTCACCTCCACCCCCGATTCGAGAAGACCACGCTTCATCGTCGAATCGCCATCGCCGATCCACCGGAACGTGACGACCGGGTGCACCGAGCGCACGAGCGCTGCGATCTCGCCGAACATCGCGGGGTCCTTCTGCGGCGCGATCCGTCCGACCATCGAAACCACCGGCGTCCGCACGAAATCTGCCGCGCGCCGAGCGGCGACTGTGGGCGTGTTGGGCACGAGAAAGACATCGCGGTGGCCCAGCTGCTGCGCGCTTGCCCGTTCGTGCGACGACAGCGCCACGACGCCGGCCGTTCGTGGCGCAAGGAGTCGCTCAGCAAACCGGAAGGCGGACCGCAACATGCGGGGGCGCGTGACATCCTCGAACGCGAAGCAATGCGGTTGATACAGGATTGGCGAGCGACTTCCCAATACACGCGTGTAGACGCCTGCCCAAGTCGAGTGAGCGTGAACCAGATCGGGCGAGGCAGCCTTGATCGCCCGAGACACCTGCAATGGACCACCTGCATGGCCGGGCTGAAGAGTGATGAACTCGACGGACATGCCGACCTCATCTATCGCCGCGCTCGGTGCTAGAACGATGTGTTCGTGGCCAGGCGCCGCAAGCACGGCCTGCGCCAGGGCGCGGACGACGCCGCCGCCGTCACATTCGGTAACGTGCAGAATTCTCAACTCTGACCCCCACCGCACTTACCAGGCCGAGCGCGGTCGCCGAGAGCCGCCATCGAAACCGTCGCGCCGCGGCGGGGTTCGACCAGCGAACCGGTCTGTGCAGTCATCATGGTTCGCACGACGCTTCACCGAGATTCCGGACGACACGAGCTGGGTTTCCAGCAATGACCACATTCGGGGGAAAGGCGCCGGATACCACCGAGCCGGCACCTACGACTGCGTTGTCGCCGAGCGACGTACCTTTCAAGATAATCGCGCGAGCACCAATGAACACATTGCGCCCGATCAAAACCCTCTGGGAAGGATTGCCAGCCGGCGGTTCCGCATACCTGCGCGCGGGGTGTCGGAGAGGATGAAAGTCCGTATCGACGATCATGGCATCCCCCCCGATGAGGCACCCTTCGCCGATCTCAATTCCCACGGCAGCGACAATCGTCGCACCACTCATCCCGCAGTCATCGGCAATCGTCACCAGCGCCCCATCGCGGACTCTGATGACGACTTCATGCGATAGTCCCAACACTTGCCTTCGGCTCGTCGACACGGCAACGAACCTCTCGCCGATCTCGAGGCGCCCGCCCTTGGCGACGTCGATGGAAGGCAGTCCTACGAATCTCGGCGAGTGTCCGAGTGCCACACCTGCCCTGCGCAGCCGACGAGAGACCAGGGCAGTAAAGAATTCGTCACTTGCACGCTTAAACACCGCGGCTCACCACCGTGTCCTGGTCAGTGGAAGACGCCGTACGACGTACGCAGACGATGGCGGTTGGCATCACCTGGACGACAAGCATCGTCCCCGCTAGCACTCCGTACGGCGCGCTGGCGCCGAGTTCTGGCACGAGAGCGATCGTTAGGGGAACGGCAATCGCGGCGGTCGCGACAACCAGACCGGCCTGTAACCACAGGCCCCGACTATCGTTGAGCATCATTGCGCCCGGCTGATGCACCGCAACGACCAACAGGTAGAAGCCGAGTGCAAGCATAGTTCCGTACGACACCTGCACCGTTCCAGCGGTTAGCCACATACCGAGAGACGGAACGGTTACGGTTAGTACGACTGCGGCAAGGAGTCCGACACCTCCGATCAGAAGAACGTGACGGGCATACTCGCTCACGCCAACGCCCGCTCGAGCGTTCTTGACCCGATAGTGGCTCCACAGGTTCTGACCGATGACTGTGAGAACGGCGAGCGCAGGTCCGCCAAACTGCGCGGCGACCGAGTACTGCGCTACGACAGAAGGCGTTGAAAAGTGCACCAATATCAGACGGTGGCTCTGAAACCCGACTGCCATACCGACAGAAATCAAAAAGAAGGGCGCCGCAGTCGAGAAGAGGTCACCGTCATGACGGCCCGAGTAACTATATGGCCTCTGAATCTTGTAGGCGACGACGCTTCGGCTCCGCACTACGGCCGCGACCGCCATGGCCAGGAAGGCCAGACTGGGCGCGATCGCATAGGCGGCCGCCGGAGCGCCTGCGAGGAAGAGTGCGCCAACGACGCTGAACACCACGACAGGGCCGACCATACCGATTGCGGTGACTTCCCGCATTCGACCGGCGCCTTGTAGGATCCGATTGCCGATTCCGAAGGGCACAGCGACCGCGATGATCCCGACTGATACCGTTGCGACGACCTCGGCCCCATAGACGGAGCTCAACGACCCAAGCAAGAGGCCCCACCAACCCGTGGCGAGCAGCACAAGGTCGCCCACGATTATTGCGGTCGCCGCAAGCACAAGAATATCGCGCGTTCGCCCCAGCTTGTCGAGATAGGTCGATTGGTTCGACACCCCCGCAAGTCGATCGGCCGTGGCATTCACTACAGCGGCGCCGAGGCCTAGGTCAGCGAATGGGAGCAGATTTACGAACGATCCTAAAAGCGCATAGAGCGCGTACTCCTCGGTGCCATTCTTTCTTGTAATCAACGCGAGCACTGCCACGTTGACGAGGAAACCCAGCGCCATGGCACCGAATTTGCCGGAACCTGTTTGGATCAGGTCGATCTCGCGTGCGTGGCCCTTTAGTTGGCGCAGCCCGTTGGCGACGCGAAGTTTCACTGCGACTCTCCGACCGGGTCTCTGACGTCCCGGCCGGCCGAGTTGGCAGGCTGGGTGCGCCTGGCGAGGAGCCTCCGCTGGATCCGGTCGGCCTTTGCTGAAATTGCCGCCACGGCCGACCACGCCGAGTCGACCATCACTGAGCCGGTTGGCGAAACTCCGAGCATCCGCCGCGCCCGGCCCATGTCGCGATAGTGACTCCACATGGACCGAGTCGAACCAGCACCAGCAGCATCGAAGTCACACAGGAACTCGGGAATTGCCTCCGGCTGCGCGAGGGCAGCAAGCGCCATGAGGTAGTACTGGTCGGCGCCGATGCCAAAGCCCTCGTCATAGCCACCCACCTCGGTGTGAATGCGGCGAGAGACAACCGTCGCCTGATGCGGGATGATGCGGCCTCCAAGCATGAATCGCCCGAAGTTGAAGGGGATTGTCCCGCCCACGCCGATGCATCCGAGGCGGCCCCCGATGCGCGAGAGGCCGTAGCCCCACTGTCTTCCGGTTCGCTCCAGTGCACACATCGCGATCGAGATCGAGTCGACGCCGCCGAACGTGTCGGACGAGTGCATGAACCACAGGTACTCGCCCGACGAGAGCGAGACACCCTTGTTCATGCCGTCGTATCGACCGCTGTCGGGCTCCGAGACCCACACCAGGCTGTCTCCGAGCGATGCCAGGTAGTCGCGTGTGCCATCGGTCGAGTCGGCGTCGACGACGATGTGCTCGACATTGGGCCAGTCCTGCTCCGCAACGCTGGCGACGGTGCGCTGGACGCCGAACAGGTCGTTCCGAGCAATCGTGATGACCGAGACCTTCTGCATGAACCTCTCCCGTGTGGTGCAGCTGCCGGATGAGGACAACCTCTGTAGTCAGTTGAGATGCGAAATCCGTGCGCGTTCGTCGGCGGCCTCGCTTGGTGGTCCCGGGTCCCAATTTGGAGGTGGCCGGCGAGGCGGCGCGTGTGTCTTCTCCGCAAGGCTCAGTACGCGCCGTCGCCGCGGACGATGACCTTCAACGTACGCGCGAGAATCAGGAGGTCGCCGAAGAGGGTCCAGTTCTCGACGTAGTTGATGTCGAGACGGATGCCGTCTTCGGGCGCAAGGGTGGATCGGCCCGAGACCTGCCAGAGGCCGGTGAGGCCCGGCTTCACTCGGAGTCGGCGGTGCGCCGTCCGGTCGTACTGCGCGACCTCGGCGTCGATCTGCGGGCGTGGCCCGACGAGGGCCATGTCGCCGGCGAGGACGTTGAAGAGCTGCGGGATCTCGTCGAGCGAGTACTTGCGCAGCACGCGGCCCAAAGGGGTGACGCGGGGATCGTTCTTGGGCTTGTAGAACATGCCGACGGAGTCAATGCCCTGGTCGGCAAGGACCTCGGCGAGCCGCTTGTCAGCACCGGCGACCATTGTGCGGAACTTGAAGATGCGGAACCGCTGGCCGTCCTTGCCGATGCGCTCCTGGCGGTAGAGCACGGGGCCGCGGCTGGTGACCCTCACGAGAAGCGCGACGGTCGCCAGCACCGGCAGCAGAACGATAGTGATCGCGGCCGCGAGCACCCAGTCGTAAACGTACTTCGCGATGTACTTCCCACCGGTGAATCGCGCCTCGTCGACGTACATGAGCGGCAGGCCGCTCACCGGCTGCATGAGAACCCGCGGACCTGCCACGTCGACCAGGGCCAGGGTCAGGGCGAGGTCAATCCCCTTGCCCTCGAGGTCCCACCCCAGGCGTCGCACTGTGTCGGACGTGATTGCGTCGGCGCCGGTCACCGCGACCGCGGACGCGCCGATCCGCTCCGCGATCTCACCGGCCCGATGCATTGCGCCGAGTACCGGGACGCCATCGACGAGCTCACCCTGGGCCACCTCGCCGGTCGGTACGCACACGCCGAGCACGGTGTAGCCGGCGCGCGGGTTCTTGCTGAGTTCAGCGATGAGGCGCGCGGCGTTGTCGCGGTGGCCGATCACCAGGACGCCCGACTGGAACTGCCCGGAGTCGCGCTGGTGGTGCAGCCAGCGACGCCAGAAGGCGCGGCCGGCGAGGATGAGGCCCAGTCCGACGGGCGCGGCGAAGCCGAGATACCCGCGGCCGATCTCCATGCGGAGCAGGTAGGCGACGATCGCGACGCTCGCGAAGAGCCGCCACGTTACGTTGAAGACACGCGAGAACTCGGTCGGCCCGCTCCCGAGCACGCGTCGGTCGCGCGTCCGCCCTAGGGCCAGAGCGGCGAGCCACGCGGCGGCGAGAACTACGGAGACGGAGAGGTACGACGGCGAGAACTCGCCCGAGACGGTGGCGAGTCCAGTGCGGTCGAACCGCACGAGATAGGCCACGATTACCGAGAACACGACGGCGACGGCGTCGGTGATCCACAGACGGGCGGAAAGGTCGCGGCGCCCGACTGGCGCGACAAAGGGGGGCGGGGCGGCCGATGCACTCCGCTGCTGCGGAATACGGGACAGGGCACGACTCCGCATGTCCGATATCGTCACGTTTCTCCCCCTATGTCCGCTTTCTCCGACGACACGCGTCGTGAAGACGGTCTTGCGAAGACTACCCCGGCAGGCAGTTCGTTCGATCTTGGACAATCGTCAATATCGGTCATAACAGGCACCGTGCTTTCTTTCACCCGGCAGATCCGCACGAACGCGCGCATGAGACACTGTCGGACCGGGTATGGCGAGCAGGGAGAATGAGTTCGTGGAGCTTCAGGACTATTGGGCCATTTTGCGTAAGCGGTGGCTGTCGATCACGGTGTTCGCCGTGCTGGGCGCCGCCCTCGGCGTCGCCGTCTCCCTCGCCACCACGCCGCTCTACGACGCGAGCACCCAGCTGTACGTCTCCGTGAAGTCCGGCGACTCGTCGAGCGACCTGCTGCAAGGCTCGAACTTCACGCGCCAGCAGGTCACGTCGTACACGCAGCTCGTCACCAGCCCGTTGGTCCTGCAGCCCGTCATCGACGACCTGGGGCTCGACACCCGGACAGAGACCCTCGCCTCCCGGGTGAGCGCCAGTTCACCGCTCAACACGTCGCTGATCAATGTGACCGTAACCGACGAGAACCCGGCCATCGCCGCGGCCACCGCCGACGCCATTGCCAAGCAGTTCAAGTCCGTGATCGCCGACCTGGAGACGCCCAGCGGCGGCGGAGCGTCCGCGGTCAAGATCTCGATCGTCCGCGACGCCGTCTCCCCCGAAGGCCCGTCCGCGCCGAACAAGAAGTTGAACGTCGCGCTCGGGCTGCTCGTCGGCCTGGCACTCGGGGTCGGGATCGCCGTTCTTCGCGAGATCCTTGACACCCGCGTCCGCTCCGACGCAGACGTCGCGCGGGTCACCGACACCTCGGTCATCGGCATCATCCCGAACGACGACGACGCGCCCCAGCACCCGCTCATCGTCCAGAGCAGCCCGCACAGCCAGCGCTCCGAAGCGTTCCGTCGCTTGCGCACGAACCTGCAGTTCCTCGACATCGCCGACCGCCCCCAGTCGATCGTCATCACGTCCTCCCTGCCCGGCGAGGGCAAGTCGACGACGTCGATCAACGTAGCCATCACGCTGGCCGACGCCGGCACGCGGGTCGCGCTCATCGACGCCGACCTGCGTCGGCCGTCGGTGGCCAAGTACATGGGGCTCGAGGGCAATGTCGGGCTGACGACGGTGCTCATCGGCCGCGCGAACGTCGAGGACGTCATCCAGCCCTGGGGCAACGGCTTCCTGCACGTGCTCCCCGCCGGCCAGGTGCCTCCGAACCCCAGCGAGCTCCTGGGCTCGCTCGCCATGGCGAACCTGCTGGACCAGCTCACCAAGCAGTACGACGTGGTCATCGTCGACACCGCTCCCCTACTCCCCGTCACGGATGCGGCGATCCTGTCCAAGCTGACCGGCGGCGCGCTGCTGGTGGTGGGCGCGGACAAGCTGCACCGCAACCAGCTGGCGGAGTCCGTGGGGGCGCTCGAGACCGTCGGCGCCCGCATCCTCGGGATCGTCGTCAACCGGCAGAAGCGCAAGCAGAGTGACCAGTACGCGTACTACGACTACACGCCCACACCCGCCACCTCAGCAGACTCCGGCCGTGCACGTGGCAAGAAGCGCAGGGCGACGCCTACCGGCCGGAACCCGCAGGTGGCCGAGCCCACGGGCGCCGTCACCGGTCCGACCACGCTGTGGCCCGGCGACTCGCTCAGCGAGACTCAGCTGCGCGAGTTCCAGCGCCAGCAGGGACAGGCGACCCCGCAGCACCAGCGGCCGTCTGGCCACTGAGTTCTCCTCACGACTTCGAACGGCCTCGGACCCCACGGTCCGGGGCCGTTTTGCATGCGCCGTCCCGCCGGCTCGTGAGAAATGGTGCCGCCAGCGGGTCCGCTACGCCCTAGGCGTGTATGGACGACTCGCGGCCAGCCGTCACCCGCGACGGGCACCGCTGGCGGTCACGACGGCGTCACCTCCGCGAGTGCGCGGAGCGGGTCTCACGCCGCTCGGTCGGATGCGGTCGACGACTCAACCATCCGCGGGCTCCCGGAACGCTCATCGCAGAGGCCTCTGGTCCGGACACACGAGAGCCCCGCACCGATTCGGTGCGGGGCTCTCGGTCAGTGCGAGAAGCTGCGATCAGGCGGCGGTGCCCGCGTGACGGCGACGGGCGACGACGACGCCACCGGCGCCGACGAGGACCAGCGCGCCGGCGCCGAGGGCGATCGGCAGCGCGTTCGTACCGGTCGAGCTCAGGGTGCCGGCGGCACCCGCGGCGCCCGCCGCTGCGGCCACCGAGACCGTCTGCGTGCTCAGGACGGCGCCGGAGACCCCGTCGGTCGCGACCAGCGTGAAGGTGCCGGGCTGGCTCAGCGTGACGGTGAAGACCGCCGTACCCGAGGCGTTGGTCGTCTTGGTGAGCGACTTGGTGCCCGCGATCGTGATCGCCGAGTCCGGGATCGACGACGGGTTGCTCGTAATGGTGAGCGTCACCGGCGTGTTGGCCGGCCCGGTGACCGTGACGGTGAAGCTCTGCCCGACGGCAGGCGTCGTGTCGGAGATCGAGCCCTTGTTCGAGTAGTCCCCGGCCTGGTACGCCATGGCGGCGGACGGAGCGAGCACGAGAGCAGCAGCTGCAGCAGCGACCAGAGCGGTGCGACGAATATTCATGTGGGTGTCCCCCCGGACGGTCGTGTTACAGGAGTGGCGTGATGTGACTAGAGGCAACCGTACCTGCTACTTCACACACGCGGAAGCGACGATTGCGTCACCCTTTTGGCGGGCAGTCGGTGTGGAGCGAATGCGCAGGTCACCGGTCTGTTCCTTTCCGGTGACGATGTCCAGGTCCAGAGTTCCGCTTTCGCCCGGTTTGAGCGTGAATGTCCGGGCTCCTACTCCCAACTCGTCATGGATCTGCGAATGCAGGCCCTGCGGGTCAGGTTTCACCCGCACTGAATCGATTCCCCCGCCCTCGGGTGCATAGATCAGGACATTTGTCCGAATGTCCCCGCTGGGGATTATCTGGTCCGGCCCGACGAGGTACGAGGGGAGGTCGGCGGCGTCCGGCGGAGCGGTGGACGTCAGCGTGACCTGCGCGTGGACGCGCTGCGATCCGTCGGGGCGGCACTCCGTCGCCTGAGCGTCGACCGTCAGGTCGAGGTAGTAGCCCATCTTCGCGCGGGTGCCGTCGTTGAGGTATACGCCCAGGACGGCCGAGTCGCCGTCGGCTCCCTGCAGCTCGCCACTCAGCACGGTGCCGGCCAGCTGCGCCTGCTCGTCGCCGGCGGCGGACCACACCATGAGGCGGCCCTGACGTGCGGCCTCGGCCAGCGCGTCCATCACCGCGGGGGCGTCGCCCTGACCGCTCGCGACCGCGGCGAAGACTGCCGCGGAGGTCGCGGCGAAGAACGCGTCCTGATCCTGCGGGTCCGGGATGTCGAGGTACACGCCGTTGAGCAGGCTCTGCGCGGCGTCGGCGCCCGAGAGGGTGCTTCCGTCCGGGAGCGTCACCGGGCCGGTGGCGTCGAGCACGAGCGCGAGGGCGACCGGGTCGACGGACAGGACCCCGTCGATCGTCCCGCCGACCTCCTGTTGCCAGATCGCCTGCGCCAGCGCAGCGGAGCGCGGGAAGTCCGGCGTGAACGTCACGTCGCGCATGTCGGTGCCCAGCAGGGGGCCGAAGAGGTCGTTCTCGGCGTCGGTCAGCGGGAGCACCGGCTCCGCCAGCCCGCTCAGTGATCCTCCGGCGCGCTGGTCGACCACCGTCACGCGCCCGTCCTCGGCGTGCAGCAGAAGGACGGAGCCGGGGATACCGCCCGTGGCGCGCGGCTCGGCATTGTTCTGCACCAGGACCAGGTAGTTGCGCGGGCCATCCGCGCCCAGCATGGCCGGCAGCAGCTCGGCGGCCCGAGCGGCGGTCGCCGTCGTCACGGCAACGTCGCTCACCTGGCCCTGCAACGTCTCCACGGGCTCGGCGACCACCCCGAGCAGCGACGACGTGTCGATGTCCGCGAGCTGTTGGGCGGTGATCTGCACGGCCTCGTTCGCCGCCGTGATCGTCGGCGCCGCCTGCTGGAGAGGCGCGAGGTCCACGCGTCCGTCGACCGGGGCCAGGGTGGCCGGGTCGACCAGCGTCGTCGCCTGCATCAGCGAGGGCAGGGCGTGCTGCGCCAGGTCGTCCACGGCGCCGGCGACGGTCTGGACGGCGTGGACGTTGGGGCCGAGCCACGGCAGGACACTCGCGACGGTCCAGACGGGGCCGGTGGTGGATCGGGCCGCCGTCGCGGCGTGTGCCTGCAGGGACACCAGCGTCTTGTCGGCGGCGTCGGCGTCCCCGGCGGTCACCTGCGCCTGGAGTTCCTTGACGTCGCCGCGCGCCGCCTCGAGGGCATCCTTCGCTCGTAGGGCGTCCGTCAGAAGCCAGACACCCAGACCGACCGCGACGACGACCGCGATGCCGCACCCGATGAGCACGTTGCGCAGGACCCGGCGGCGGCGCGCGCGCTTGTAGCTGGTGCGTCGGCGCCGGACCGTCTCGGGGTGCACAGGAGCATCCGGGACCGGCTGACCGTTCCAGTCGGATCCCCATCCCGGGTGCGTCACGACGTCTCTCTCCCCCTGGGCACGTCGACGCCCCGGTCGGGCGACGGCGGTCGGAATCGTACCGGCGCGTCCTGGGTGCCCTGCTCAGGAGGGTGAGATGTCTGCGCCGATCGGGTCATCGGATGCGGGATTCGGCGGTCCCGGCCCCCAAGATGGTGCCCGTGAACCCCTCCGACCTGGCCGAGCCCGTGCGCGTCCTCGTCGTCTGCACCGGCAACATCTGTCGGTCGCCGGCGGTCGAGCGGCTGCTCGCTGCCGGTCTGGGTGCGGCGTACCGGGGTCGTGACGCGGGCGGCCTGGCGCCGGCGATCGAGGTCGCCTCCGCAGGCACGGGCGCGATGGTCGGCTGGCCGATGACCGACGAGATGGCCGCGCTGGTCGCTGCGCAAGGCGTCGACCCGCGAAGCTTCGAGGCGCGCCAGCTGGCGCCCGGCATGGTGCAGCAGGCCGACCTGGTGGTCGCGCTGACCAGGCGGCACCGGTCGGCGATCGTCGAGCTGGTGCCTGCGGCCGTGCGACGGACGTTCACGCTGCGCGAGCTCGCGCGGCTCGTCGCCGACGTCGACCCCGCCGCGCTGCCCGGCGCCAACGCGACCACGGCGGATCGCCTGCGCGCGCTGGTGCCGCTGGCCGCGTCCCGACGCGGGCTCACCGCGCACAAGCCCGCCGACGACGACGTCGTCGACCCGTACCGCGGCGGCGCCGAGCTCTACCAGACGTCGTTCGGCCAGCTCCTGCCGGCCGTCGAGGCGCTCGTGAGCATCGTCCGGCGCTGAGTGGGACCGCCGGAGGCAGTCCACCACCCAAGGACCGGCCTCGATGCGTTGCCCGCTGATTGTGTCGAGGCGGGCGGATCGAGTTCGTGAGTACCCGTGATCCACCACGCGGTCGCATCGGTCATCGCGCACCCCATGTCCGAAACAGCTACCCGCTGAAGCAAGCCGAGAGTTTGTTCCTGCGACGGGGGACGCGACGTCGAGCGCACCGCCCACCGCCCACCGCCCACCGCCCACCGCCCACCGCGAAAGGATGTGTGCGCAGTCCCGCCCGCCGGGCCGAATCGGCCGCCAAGGGCCGGACACGGCAACGCACTGGGCGCTCACGCGCACGGCGAGGTCCGCGCCGAACACCCGCGATGCCGACAACCCCGGGGGACGGGCTCGTCAGCGCGGCGCTACCCAGCCGCGAGCAGCGACAGGTCCGACGACGACCCGCACCGGGTCACGGCCGCTTGACCAGGGACGCGCGCGGACCGAGCGCCCGTTCCGGCGGCGATCGCCAGCCGCGAGCTCACATTGGAATCTCGGCCGGCAAGGATCTGAGGCATCCGCTATTGGGTCGAACGCCGGCTTGAAATTGGCTGGCATGGCGACACTCTTCGCGTCCACCGTCTTCTTGGTCGTCACGCCGTGGGGCCGAACTATCATTGGGTGCGTTCGGGGCCTCGGCTGGATCCATGTGCACACTGATGGATACTTGGGGCTTGAGACGCGCGGGCAGGCGCTAGCGCGACAACTGAGCGTCGGTTACTCGCCGCTCTCCCGTGCAGGGATCACCCGCTCCGAGAGGTGCCCGCAGACGATCCGCAGGAGGTCTCGTGGGCGCACTGCCAGCGATCGCCATCGCCGCTGTCGCAGCGCTGATCGGCGCACGCTGGAGATCGGTCGCGCGACCGGGAGTGCCGCGCCTCGAAGCGCTGTGGTTCCATGCGGTCGTGACGTGGCCGGTACTAATGCTTTCCTCCATCGGGCCATGGCTGCTGCTCGCGCTCTTTCAGAGCACCTCATCTAGCTTCTCGATCCTGGTCTACGGTCCTGCTTTTATGTTGAGCGTCGTCATGTTCGTTCGGCGCATCACCGCCCCTGGAGCCCGCGTATTCGGTCCCGGACTACTGATCTTGCTTGTGGTGGTGCTGGTCGCTCCCGGAGTCATAACCGGCGTGGAAAGTCCCATCCCGTGGGCACTGACCGTCGGAATGGTGCTGCCATTCACCTTCCGGGCAGCGCGCGAGGTACCGATCGTGGCATGGGGCGAGCAGGCGCGCTGGGCCCTCGCCGCGATGGCTGGCTCTGTGCTGCTGGTCGCCTTAGTCAGCCCCTCAACTGTCATCGGCGAGTGCCGGATCGACAAGTGCTCGCTCTTCGGGCAGACCCTGACATCCGTGCTGACGAACAACGGCAACTTTATCGGCGTCGTGGCGGCATTGCTGCTTCCCATCGCGCTATTCGGCGTCGTTTTGCGACAGGGAATATTCACCGTAGTGGGCGCTGTGGTACTCATCGAAGTGTCCGGAAGCCGAGCTGGGCTATTGGCTGCTGGGGTCGTCATGCTGGGCCATCTTGTCGCCGGGATCACAAAGCGGCCCAGGCTCGGAGCGGGTATCGCGATCATGATTGGTCTGGCGGGCTCGATCATTACTGCGGTCTATCCCTTCGATCCATCCTTCGCGACATTCCGAGGGGCCCTATGGCAGACGGCACGCGACCTCATCCCCGGTCACGAGATCTTCGGACTCGGTCCGTCCTTCTGGACGAACTATGAGCGCCTCGTCACCGACTTTCCGGCCTACGCTCCGCACAACCTGTGGCTCGAGTTGTACGTCGCCGGAGGTGTCGTCACGCTGGGCCTCGTCGTCGCCGCAGGGTGGTGGGCAGTCCGAAGCGTCCCGCCCACGGACCGCTCGTACATACTGTTCACGATCGCCGGCGTACTCGCGCTCGGAATCCTCGAGTCGCCCCTCGCGCCGTACAAGCTCGGCCTCACGCCTCTCGCCGGTCTTTTACCCCTGGCCCTTGCGAGCGGCTACTTCTTGCGCGACCGAAACGGGCTTGAGCTTGCGGAACCAGCCACAGCAGCGCTGCCGACATCTCGCGCCACCCGCTGAGGATTGATGACCTTAGCGCGCGCAAGGGTGTGCGCGGCCAGGACGGTCCTGCGCATAGATCGCCGGAGGGTCAGTCCAGCTACCAGTCCCGGCCCAGCGACCTGCTGCACATGGCAACTTTGGCGAGCCGATCATCGGCACCAGCCACCGACCCGCCCTCTCGATGACGAAATCACGGTCGCCTGCGCCGAGGATTGGGAGAGCGCGACAAAAACGGGACCGCCGAGGGCGTGCTTCGTCACGCAGTCTCCTGGGTCACCGGGCGTGGCGTCGTCGTCGAGCACGTCCTAGCCGACAACGGGGCTATTTTGAGGTCCTTCCGCTCGCGCATCCTCGCCGAGTTGCGCACCGCAATGGAGCCGGGCCCGACCCGCTCCAGACCAACGACAGGATCGGTTCCGTAGCAGCCCGGTCTAGCGCTGGGCTTTCAATAGGTTCTACAGATCCGGATCCCGATCCGGGGCGGCGCCCTTACCACGACTGCACGACTGCACGACTGCACGACTGCACGACTGCACGACTACACGACTACACGACTACAGCCGTCACTTGTCCCACCCCCAAGGTCGGCATGGCCACATCTTCACCAGGCTGACAAACCGGACTGGACAGCGGGACTAGGTGCCCACACGCTAGAGGCCGGGTCCCTCCTGGGGACCCGGCCTCTGGTTCGTGGACGGCTAGATGCCGAACGCGGTCTTGATGGGGCCGATGAGGAAGTAGAGGACGAACATCGCCGACGCGATCCACATGAACGTGTGGATCTCCCGGATCTTGCCGACCGCCAGCTTGATCACGACGAACGTGATGATGCCCGCGCCGATGCCGGCCGTGATCGAGTACGTGAACGGCATCAGGATGATGGTGAGGAACGCCGGGATGGCGAGCTCCCAGTTCTTCCAGTCGATGCCGGTGATCTGGGTGACCATGAGGAAGCCGACGACGACGAGCGCCGGGGTGGCGGCCTCGAACGGGACCATGGCGACCAGCGGCGACAGGAACGTGGCCAGCAGGAACGCGATGCCCGTCACCACGGACGCCAGGCCCGTGCGCGCGCCGTCGCCGACGCCCGCCGCGGACTCGATGTAGCTGGTGTTGGACGAGACGCTGCCCGCACCACCGGCGGCCGCGGCGATCGAGTCGACGACCAGGATCTGCGTCGTCTTCGGCGGGTTGCCCTCCTTGTCGAGCAGCCCGGCCTCGCTGCCGACGGCGACCATGGTGCCCATCGAGTCGAAGAAGTCGGCGAGCAGCAGCGAGAAGACCAGCAGGATCACGGCGACGAGGCCGATGGCCTCCACCGAGCCGAAGAGGGAGAACTGCCCGACCAGCGAGAAGTCGGGCGTCGCAAAGATCCCGCCGGAGGGCCAGTGCGGGACGTCGAGCGCCCAGCCGGCCGGGTTGACCACTGCGCCGGTCTCGTCCGTCTTGCTGCCGATGTCGCCGACGAGCTCGACGATGAACGCCAGGACAGTGGCGGTGACGATCGCGATGAGGATGGCGCCGCGGACCTTGCGGACCATGAGCACGATGGCGGTCATCAGGCCGACGACGAAGACCAGCAGCGGCCAGCTGCCCAGCGAGCCGGCGATGCCGAGCTCCACCGGGGTGGCCATGCTGGCGGGGATGCGGACGAAGCCCGCGTCGACCAGGCCGATGAAGGCGATGAACAGGCCGATGCCGACGCTGATGGCGGTCTTGAGCTCGCGCGGGACGGCACGGAACACCGCGACGCGGAACCCGGTGAGCACCAGGACCAGAATGATCAGGCCCTCGAGCACGACGAGGCCCATCGCGTTCTGCCAGGACATGTCCGGCAGCGCGGCGATCGAGTAGGCGACGACGGCGTTCAACCCGAGCCCGGCGGCGAGCGCGAGCGGGAAGTTGGCGACGACGCCCATGAGGATGGTCATCACGCCGGCGACCAGCGCGGTCGTCGCGGCCMCGGCCGCGAGGTTCGGGACGTCACCGCCACCGAGGAACGGGCCGTTGCCGGCGTCCGAGCGGACGGTGCCGATGATGAGCGGGTTGAGCACGATGATGTAGCTCATCGTGAAGAAGGTCACCAGACCGCCGCGGATCTCGGTGCCGATGGTCGAGCCGCGCTCCGTGATCTTGAAGTAGCGGTCGACGACGTTCGTCGGGGGCGCAGGACGAGGCTTCTGCGCAGTGGAGGTCGATGCCATGCGCGCAGTGTCGCAGAACTCTGTGACCCCGAGATTGCGGATCCGGGCCTGTCGTCGCGAAGGTCACACGCCCGGGCGGCCGGGTTGCCCGCAACGCCCCGGTTAGGCTCGCGACGTGCCCTCGATCATCGACAAGCTGTTCCACCCGACGCGGACCGCGCCGCCCCCGGTGGACGTCGACCTGGGTCGCGTGATGCTCGTCGGAACCGGCGTCTGGGCCGTCGCGCTCGTGGTCGCCGCGGTCCTCGCCCTGACGGACGACGCGTCGTGGATGCCCGCGTGGGTGTGCGCGACCGGGGTGGTCCTCGGGCTGCTCGGCGTGGGCTGGGCCCGCCGGAACACCGCGCGGCAGGCGGCGCGCGCCCGGGCCGCGGAGGCCTGAGCTCAGCCCAGGAACACCTGCGCGCACAGCAGCCCGCGCGGGCCCGTCGCGCAGCCGACCCCGATCTGCGTGTACGCGTCGCCGAGGATGTTGGCGCGGTGCCCGTCGGACCCCATCCAGCCCGCCACCACCGCCAGGGCGGTCGGGTAGCCGAGGGCGAGGTTCTCCCCCGCCCTGCTCGACCCGCACGCCGCGAGCACYGGCTCCAGCGGGTCGTGCTCGAAGCGGTCCTCCGCCGCGAGCGTCGCCGTCCGGCTGGCCGCCTGCTCCGTCGCGCACGGCGAGACTTCGAGGGCGGGGAGTCCTGCGGCCGCGCGTTCCGCGTTGGTGCGGGTGACGATCTCGTCGACGAGCGTCGGCGGTTCCGGAGTGCTGGTGGTCGACGGGACGGGGGCCGACGACGGCGCCGGGGCTGCGGTCCGGATCGCCGACCGCCCGGCGGGGTCGTCCGCGCGGATCGCCTGCTCCGCACCGAGATCGGGCGCCGGCTGCACCGTGACCGACGGGCTCAGCGCGATCGGGACGGCCACCAGCGCGAGCGTGCACACCGCCACGAGCACGAGCCGACGCGGCCAGCGGCGGGCCGTCTCGCGACGAACCCGCAGGTCCCGGCGGTGCGGGCGCGTGCGCGGGACGGGGTGGAACGGATGCACCCGGGGGACGCTATCGGGTTCGGGACGGAACGGACACCCACGCCTGCCCGGCGACGTCCAGCGCGATCTCGTCGGCCCGGGCGGTGTCGGTGAGCAGGGCCTCGACCGCGTAGCGCAGGTCCCAGCGGCCGGCGGCCTGGGCCAGCCCCGCCGCGAGGCCGACGAGGTGGACCGCGTGCACCACCGGGCCGTCGTCGTCGACCCACCAGTCGACCGGCGTGCCGTCCACCAGCAGGTCGTCGTGCTGGACCCACGTGCTCGGCGCGTCCGGCAGCAGGGAGCGCACGCCCGCGGGGACGTCGTCGAGGTCGCCACCCTCGCCGACGAGCCCGTCGGCGAGATCACCGGCGAACGGCAGGTCGAGCAATCGGGCCGTGACGTCGGTGCCGGGGACGAGGGCGGCCACGTCGGTGCGCTGGTGCCACATGGGCTGCTCGGCCACGGCGGCGTCCTCGGCGTGCACGACCGCCACCCGGCCCGGGCCGACGAGCGCAGGCAGCCGCTCCGGGGGCTCGTCGGGGGCCATCGCCTGCCACACCGCGGTCGCCAGGGCCGGCTCCACGGGCACCCCGACCGGGCCCCACGAGTCGAGCAGGTGCGTCCAGCCGGGACCGTCGAGCTCGTCGAGCGTCCCGATCCCGCCGAGCGCGCGCTGCACAGTGGCGTCGAGGTTCGCGACGAGGTCCGGGGCGGGAGGCAGCAGGGCGCCCAGCTCGTCGCCGACCGCGAACGGGCGCCCGAGGCCGAGGTCCGCGCGCTCGCGCAGCCACCACGACGTGTACGACGGGGCCAGTGCCGACGACTCGCCACGGACGGGATCGACGAGCGCGCGGTGAAGGGCCGGGTCGGCCGCAATCCGTGCGAGCACCTGCGGCCATCGCTCGGGGTCCACCGCGTCGAGGTCCGCGACCGCGACAGCCTCCCCCACGTACGCGCCCGCGCCGAGCCGGTCCGCGAGGTGCGCGAGGTAGTCGTCCCAGCCGTCAAGCGACTGGGCCGCCAGGGTCGCGGAGTCGGTGGCGCCGTCCCGCAGCGAGGCCGGGTCCGCCAGGACGTCGCCGACGTGCACGAGCGCCAGGTCCGCCCGGACGCCGACCGCGACGAGGGTGCCGCGCCCCCAGCGCTCGACCGCGTCCGTCGAGACGGTCGAGAGCACGCGGTCGTCGAGCAGCGTCGCGGCGACCGAGCCGGGCAGGACGAGGCTGTCCGCGGGGGTGCGCTCGCCGTCCGCGGCGGGCAGCGGCAGGAGCCCCAGCCAGGCGACGGCCTCGCGGGGCAGGTCGGCGCCGTCCAGCGCGGCGACCAGCGTGAGCACCGCGTCGACGACGTCGTCGGGCTCGTCGTCGTCGAGCTCGAGCACGGCCTGCCGCACCGGGTCCTGCCCGAGCAGGCCGACCGCGTCCACGGCCTGTGCGCCCAGCCGCTCCAGCACCGGGTGCGCGGCCTCCCAGTCGACCACCCGCAGGCCCCATCGCCCCAGGGTCTGCAGGGTCTGCTCGCCCAGCCGGTCGGCGAGGCCGGCCTCGAGCAGCACCGACCCGCGCGCGCCGCGGACCACCCGGCCGTCGGCCAGGGGCACGGGGACGGCACCCAGCGCCTCGCGCGACTGGGGGTCGTCGGCCAGCAGTGCCAGGGCGTCGTAGAGCTCGGCCCACCCGCCGTCGCTCACGGCCGGCAGGTCCTCGACGACGTCGGCCAGCGGTCGGATCTCGACGCCCAGCGCGCGGGCCTGAGTCTCCCGACCGCTCGGCAGGACGACCAGGGCCGCGATCCGCCGGCCGAGCGCCTCGAGGGCGGCGGGGGCGTGCACCGACGAGCCGGCGAGCGCGACCGCGCGGGCGGGGACGACCAGCGGCGTGGCCTCGTCCGGCGCGGCGGGCACGAGCAGCGGCGTGCGCGTCAGGCGCTCGACGATGCGGTCGCGGAGCCCGGCGTCCAGCGCGCCCGCGGCCAGGCCGGTCGGCACCAGCGCGAGGGCGTCGTGGCCGGCGGCGGCGCGGCCGTGCGCCAGGCGCGCGTAGACGTCGGCAGCGTGGTCCAGCACGGCGTCCGTCAGCGGGCCCGGGGCCACGTGCCGGCGCGAGGGGTCCAGCGGGAAGGTCGCGACGAGCAGGGCGGGGACGCTGCACGGCTCGTCGGTGGGGGTCGGCGCATGCACCACCTGGTCGGAGCGGGTCAGCTGAGCGCCGCCGCGGGGCAGGGCCCACGTGACCCGCCACGCCCGCGCCGCGCGTTCCTCGACCGGGCGGTCCGCCATGAGCGCCAGGGGCAGCTCCCCTTCGCCGGTCGCGACCGTCCACCGGTCCGCGACGTCCGCGATGCGCCGTGCCGGGCCGGTGTCGTCGTCGACCAGGATCTCGACCAGGCCCGGGAGCGCGAGCAGCAGCGGGTCGCCGACGTCGTGCAGGAGCGAGCGGACCTCGTCGGCGGCCACCTCGTCGCGAAGCTCGAGCACCACCGCTGTGTCGTAGCCGGTGGGCGGGCTGCCCTCCGTCGGCAGCGGGAGCCGGAGTGCCGGCAGGGATCCGTCCCGGCGGCGCACCTCGTCGGCGAGGGCCTCGTTGTCGAGCGCCGCCTCGGCCAGGAGCTCGGCCGCGTCGGCCGCGCTGAACCGCACGCCGCCCGTCGTGCTCAGCACCGAGACCTCGTCGGCGACAGCGCGCACCGCCGCGAACCCCACCCCGAACCGGCCCACCGTGCGGCGCGACGCCGGCTCGTCCCGCTTGGCCGACGCCCGCATCGACGCCAGTGACGCGACGCCCTCCGCATCCAGCGGTGCGCCCGTGTTCGCGGCGACCAGGACCGTCCCGTCGTCGTCCGTGCGCGCCAGCCGCAGCAGCAGCCGGCCCGGGACGCCCGCGCGCGTGGCCGCGTCGGCGGCGTTCTGCGCAAGCTCGACGATCACGCGGTCGCGGTAGTAGCCGCGGGCGTGGTCCTCCTCCGTGTTCGCGTCCTCGCGCAGTCGCGTCGGGGACGACCTCCACGCCCCCAGGACGGCCGCGCGCAGGGCGGCCGTGCCGAAGACGTCGGCGGTCACGGCTCCGGGTCGGGAACGGCGGGGGGCGCGTCCTCGTCGTCGGGGCGAGCGTCAGGGGTCGAGGCGTCGTCGGCGAACCCGGACGTGTCGTCGACCGGCAGCGGCTCGTCGGCGGCAGCCGTCGGCTGGTCGGCGATCGCGTCGTCGGCGAGCACGGCCTCCTCGGAGATCGGCGCCTCATCGCCCGGCGACACCTGGTCGGCGGCGCGCGCGTCGTCCGCGTTCGTCGCCTCGTCGGAAGCAGTCACGTCGTCAGCGTTCGTCACGCCCTCGACGGCGCTCACCTCGTCGGCGCTGGTCGCCTCGTCGGTAGCGGTGGCGTCGTCGGCGTTAGCCACCCCGGCAGCGGTCGCCGTCTCGTCGGCGGCCGAGACGTCCTGACGACCGCTGGACGAGGACGACGCGAGGTCGACCAGCTCGAGGCTGAGCTCGTCGATGAGGGGGTCGGCGTCGGGCCAGTCGGTCGGCGGGGCCTCGGCGGCGGTCTCGGAGTGCGCGCCGCAGCCGTGGTCGACGCTGACGACCGTGCCGTCGTCGGGCGACCACTGGTTGGCGCACACTCCGAAGACGGTGCCGAGCGAACCCTGCAGCGGCACGAGGAACCCGCAGCTCCCGCACGCGGCGGCGGAGGCCAGGGAGCCGGCGCTCGTCGGGCCGTGCGAGCCGCGGTACCAGCGCTCGGCGGCCTCGTCGCGACCCTGGGGCGAGAGCACCCGGGCGCGGGCGAGGGCGAGCTCGTCGATCGCGACGTCGTCGAGCTCAGGGTCCCCGGTCGGGGTCCAGCCGGGCTCGAGCCGCGGGTCGTCGGCCTTGAAGGGCAGGACGTCGCCGGGGCCGATGTCGCCCGGGCGGATGCGCTCGGACCACGGGAGCCAGGCTCGGCCGAGGATGGCGTCGGGGCCGGGCAGCAGCTCGGCCTCGCAGACGGTGACGGTGCGGCCCCGCGGCACGCGAGCGACCGTGACGGTCCACTCCCAGCCGCGGTAGCCGCGGGCGGCCGACGCGAACCGGTGGGAGACGAGCCGCTCCCCCTCGACTACCAGGCCGAGGTACTCGCCGACGTCGGCGGGGTCCTCCGCGAGACCGACCGCGACCTCGCGGGCGAGGTCGACGGCCGATCCGAGGACGGCGTCCTTGGTTGCTGCAGGCATGCTCAGGCCTCGATGTCGTCCGCGACGGCTCGGAGCAGGGCGGCGTACTGAACCCCACGAGCCTTCTCGGGGTAGCGGCCACGACGCAGGTCGTTGCCGACGCGGTCGAGGACCTTGATGAGGTCCTCGATGATGACGGCCATGTCGTCGGCGGGCTTGCGCGCCGCCTTGGCGACGGAGGGCACGGGGTCCAGCAGCTTGACCGAGAGGGCCTGGGGGCCGCGACGGCCGTCCGCGACGCCGAAGTCGACCTTCGCGCCCGGCTTCGGCGCCGTGACGCCCTCGGGCAGCGCCGACGCGTGCAGGAAGACCTCGCCGCCGTCGTCGCCGGCGATGAACCCGAAGCCACGCTCGGTGTCGAACCACTTGACCTTGCCGGTAGGCACGGTGAACCCCGTTCATGAGAAGAAGACGTACTGGCCACAAGGTTACCGGCCGCAGCCCGCGAAATTCTCACGGGAGCGCGGAAGCGTGCGCCACCGTCGCACGTTGGACCGAAGGATGAGCTCCCCGTCCGACGTCCCTCAGCCGCCCGTGGATGCCTCGGCGGCCCGCGATCGGCTCGAGGCGCTGCGCGCGACGACCCTCGAGCGCCTCGATGCGCTGCACCGCGAGCACAGCGCCGTCGTCGACGCCTCGCGGGACAGCAACGCCGACGACGAGCACGACCCCGAGGGCGCCACGATCGCCTTCGAGCGGGCGCAGGTGGACGCCCTCGCGCGGGACGCCTCTGATCGGCTCCGGTCCGTCGAGCTCGCGCTGGCGCGGCTGGAGGCCGGCACCTATGGGGTCTGCGCGGTGTGCGGAGTCGCGATCCCTGAGGGTCGCTTGGAGGCGCGCCCGACCGCGACGACGTGCGTGAGATGCGCAACCGGCTCCCACCCGTGATCCCGGCGACGACTTCCCGTCAGCCCTAGGCATGGGCACTCGAGCACGCGCCAACCCTGTCCACGGCCCGGTCGCGCCGAGGGCACCCCGTCCACCGCAGCGGCCACGGCGCCCGTAAGTCTGCGGAGCCCCACGAGTACCGGGCGCCATCGAGCGCGGCGGGCGCCCCGGACGCGCCGCGAGTCCGCCCGCGAGTGCAGCGCGCGCAACCCACCGCCTTCGGCCGGCTCTACGCGCCCTCCGACAGCCGATCCAGCGCAAGGGCGGCGAGCACCGCGGGTCCGACGGCGAGCGACTCCTCGGCGAACGTGGCCTGGGCCGAGTGGTTGTAGGCGGCGGTCGCGGGGTCCTGCCCGACGGGCGTCGCGCCGAGTCCGAGGTAGGTGCCCGGCACCTGCTGCAGGACGTAGGAGAAGTCCTCGGCGCCGGAGATGGGCTGCGGCGCCGTCATGTACGCCTGCTCTCCGAACATCGCGCGGACGAGACCGGCCGCGCGGTCGACCTCGGCAGGCGTGTTCGCCGTGACCGGGTAGCCGCGCTGATAGTCGACGGTGACGGTGAGGCCGTGTGCGGCGGCGATGCCCTCCGCGACGCGGGTCAGCCGGTCGGGCACGGCGGCGTGTGTCGCCTCGGAGAAGGTGCGCACGGTGGCCTCGAGCACGGCGGTCGCGGGGATCACGTTGTCCGTCGTCCCCGCCGCGATCCTGCCGACGGTGACCACCACGGGGTCGAAGACGTCGAACTGCCGCGTCACCATCGCCTGGAGCGCGAGGACGATCTCGGCGGCGACGGGCACCGGGTCGGCCGCGAGGTGCGGCATGGAGCCGTGACCGCCCCGACCGTGGACGGTGATGTGGACGGTGTCGGCCGCGGCGAGCATCGTGCCGGCGCGAGAGATCACCAGGCCGGCGGGCAGCATCGACGACATGACGTGCAGGCCGTAGGCGGCGACCACGCGTTCACCCGCGGCGTCGAGCACGCCCTCCTCGATCATGAGTCGCGCGCCGTGGTCGCCCTCCTCGCCCGGCTGGAACATGAAGACGACGGAGCCGGCGATGTCGTCGCGACGCGAGGCGAGCAGCCGAGCCGCACCCACCAGCCCGGCTACGTGCAGGTCGTGCCCGCAGGCGTGCATGACACCGGGGTTCTCCGAGGTCACCGGCTCGCCCGACTCCTCGGTCACCGGCAGGGCGTCCATGTCGCCGCGCAGCAGCACCGCCGGGCCCGGCCGCGAACCCCGGAGCACCGCGACGACCGAGCTCAGACCGGCACCCGTGCGCACCTCGAGACCCAGCGGCGCGATCGCGTCGAGCACCAGCTTCTGGGTCACCGGCAGGTCCAGGCCGATCTCGGGAGACCGGTGCAGCGCTCGTCGGAGGTTGACGATCTCCGCGAGCTGCGCGGCGGCGTCGGCGCGCAGGCCTGCCAGGACATCGGGAGCTTGGGCCACGTGCGGACCTCCGGTGTGCGGGATGCGGATGACCGACCGCGAACCAGCAGCTCGCGGCGTACGACGGAGACTGCCAGACGGCGGCCGCTTGCCGTGACCGGTCGGTAGTCGGCCCCCCGCACACCACGAGCGCCACGTAAGGTTGTGCGGATGCCCACGTTCACCGGTTACCTGCGCGAACGCAGCGACGACGAGCTCGTCGCTCTGCTGCGCAGCCGGCCGGACCTGGCCTCGCCGTCGCCCGCGACACTGTCGTCGCTCGCGGTCCGCGCCACCAGCCGGTCGAGCCTCGAGCGCGCGTTGGCCGGCGTCGACGCGAGCGTGCTCCAGGTGCTCGAGGCGGTCGTCGCACTCTCGGAGCCGGGCCCCGTCACCGCGGCCGACCTGCCCGCGGCGCTGGGCGCCACCGACGACGCCGGTGTCGCTCTCGTCGAGCGGGCGCTGCGTCTTGCGGTCGTCGGCGCCCTGGTCTATCCGGACACCGACGCCGACGACGCCCCGCTGCTGCCCTCGCCCGGCCTGGCCGAGGTCCTCGGCCCCTACCCCGCCGGTCTCGCCCCGCTCGACGCCGGCCTCCGCCGGGGTCCGACGCCGGAGCCTGTGGACCTCACCGACCTGCCGGCTCTCCTCGACACCGCACCCACCGGCGCTCGTCCGGTGCTGGACGCCCTGCTCTGGGGTCCGCCCGTCGGGCTGGCGCCCTCCAACAGCACCGCCGCGGCCGCGGCCGTCGACTGGCTGCTGCGCCGGCACCTGCTGCTGCCCGGCGACTCCCGGCACGTGGTGCTGCCCCGTGCGGTCGCGCTCGCGCTGCGCGGCGGCCGCACCCACGCGGCGCCGGCGTTCCCGCCCGACGTCCCCGACGACGTCCCGATCCGGCACCACGCGCTGGTCACGGCCGAGTCCGCGGCCGCCGGCGAGCGCATCGTGCTGCTCGTCGCCCGCCTGGTCCGGCTGTGGGAGCACACGCCGCCCGGGGTGCTGCGCGGCGGTGGCCTCGGGGTGCGCGAGCTACGTCGGGTCTCGATGGCGCTGGAGACCGACGAGGCCGAGGCGGCGTTCGTCATCGAGCTGGCCGGCGCAGCCGCCTTCGTGACCGACGACGGCGAGGACAACCCGTCGTTCGCACCGACCGTGGCGGTCGACGAGTGGGCGGTCCGCGACGTGCCGGAGCGGTGGGCGGCGCTGGCCCGCACCTGGCGCTCGATGCTCCGCACACCCTGGCTCGTCGGAACCCGGGACGACCGTGGAGGCGTCCGAGCCGCCCTCGACCCGGAGCTGCAGCGCACGTGGGCACCGCGCCTGCGCCGCTCGGTGCTGGACGTGCTCGCCGAGACGCCCCCCGGGACCGCGCTCGACGCCGCGCACGTGGTCGCGGTCCTGCGCTGGCGGACGCCGCGGTCGGTGCCGCCGGCGGCGGCCGTGAACGCGATCCTGGTGGAGGCCGGCCGCCTCGGCATCCTGGGTGCCGGAGCGTTGTCCGACGCGGGCCGCGCGCTGCTGATGGAGACCGCTCCGATGGTCGGGGCCGAGCCGGCGGACCCTGCCGACGCCCTGGCGGCTGCGCTGCCGCCCGCGGTCGACGAGATCCTGCTGCAGGGTGATCTCACCGGCGTGGTCCCCGGTCGACCGAGCCCCGAGCTCGAGGACCTGCTGGACCGGACCGCGCACGTCGAGTCCCGCGGCGGCGCCCTCACGGTGCGGTTCACGCCGGAGTCGGTGCGGCGGGCGCTGGACGCGGGCTCCACGGCCGACGGCCTGCTGGCCGAGCTGTCCTCCCACGCCCGGTCGGGCGTCCCGCAGCCCCTGGAGTATCTGGTCCGGGACGCCGCCCGGCGCCACGGCCGCCTGCGGGTGGGCGCCGCCTCGAGCTACGTGCGTGCCGACGACCCGTCGCTCCTCGCGGGCCTCGCGGAGGACCCGCGCCTGGCGTCCCTCGGCCTGGTCCGGCTCGCGCCGACCGTGCTGGCGGCRCAGGCGCCCGTCCGCGAGCTGGTCGACGCCCTCCGGACGCACGGTCTCGCGCCGGTGGCGGAGGGTCCCGACGGACAGGTGGTGCACGTCGTGTCGACCGTGCGCCGCGTCGGTCGTCGGGCCGCGGCGGGTGCGCGTCGCCGCGCGACCGACATCGCCCCCGCCGCGGTCCGGGAGACGGTGAGCGACGAGCGGCTGCTCGCGCTCGTGCCGCAGCTGCGCAGGGCAGAGCGCGATCGGACCGTCGACGAGGTCGAGCGCCTGCCGGGGGCGCTCCCGCCGCTCCCGGTGCGCCGCGCGGTCCAGCCCACGCTGCCGCCACCGCCGGCGGGAACAGCGGACCCTGTCGACGCGTTGGTGCTGCTGCGCGAGGCGGCGGCCGAGAAGGCCGAGGTGTGGGTCGAGCTGGTCGGCTCGCACGGCGTCCCGCAACGGCGACTGCTCCGACCCCTGCGGGTGGAGGGCGGGCGGCTGCGGGCCATCGACACCGCCCGCGAGTCCGAGCTGACGGTCGCCGTGCACCGCATCGCCACCGTCACGCGCGCGACGCCAGCGCCGACGGACCAAGCAGCCGACGATCGTCAGGAGACTTCGTGACCAACGGCCCCCTCATCGTGCAGAGCGACAAGACGCTCCTGCTCGAGGTCGACCACGACCAGGCCGAGGCCTGCCGCCGCGCCATCGCCCCGTTCGCGGAGCTGGAGCGCGCCCCGGAGCACGTGCACACGTACCGCCTGACCCCGCTCGGCCTCTGGAACGCGCGCGCCGCGGGCCACGACGCCGAGCAGGTGGTCGACGTCCTGCTCGAGTACTCGCGCTACCCGGTCCCGCACGCCCTGCTGGTCGACGTCGCCGACACGATGTCCCGCTACGGCCGCCTGCAGCTGGTGCAGGACCCCGTGCACGGCCTCGTCCTGCACGCGCTCGACCCGGCCGTGCTCGCCGAGGTCGTGCGGTCGAAGCGGACCGCGGGCCTGCTGGGCGCCCGGCTCGACGCGACCGACGTCATCGTCCACCCCTCCGAGCGCGGCCACCTCAAGCAGGTGCTGCTCAAGCTCGGTTGGCCGGCGGAGGACCTCGCGGGCTACGTCAACGGGGAGGCTCACCAGATCGACCTGCACGAGGACGGCTGGCAGCTGCGGCCGTACCAGAAGCAGGCCGTCGACGGCTTCTTCCACGGCGGCTCGGGCGTCGTCGTGCTGCCCTGCGGCGCCGGCAAGACCCTCGTCGGCGCGGGTGCCATGGCGCGCTCGTCGACGACGACCCTGATCCTGGTCACCAACACCGTGAGCGCCCGGCAGTGGCGCGACGAGCTGGTGAAGCGCACGTCGCTGACCGAGGACGAGATCGGCGAGTACTCGGGCGCCCGCAAGGAGATCCGCCCGGTCACCATCGCGACCTACCAGGTGCTGACGACGAAGCGGAAGGGCGTGTACACGCACCTCGAGCTGCTCGACGCCCGCGACTGGGGGCTCGTGGTCTACGACGAGGTCCACCTGCTCCCGGCGCCGATCTTCCGCATGACGGCCGACCTGCAGGCCCGCCGACGCCTCGGCCTGACCGCCACGCTCGTGCGCGAGGACGGCCGCGAGGACGAGGTGTTCAGCCTCATCGGGCCCAAGCGCTTCGACGCCCCGTGGAAGGACATCGAGGCCCAGGGCTACATCGCGCCCGCCGACTGCGTCGAGGTCCGCCTCACGCTCCCCGACGCCGACCGCATGGCCTACGCGATCGCCGAGCCGGAGGAGAAGTACCGGCTCGCCGCGACCGCCCGTGGCAAGAACCGCGTGGTCGAGCAGCTGGTGGCCAAGCACGAGGGTGACCCGACGCTGGTGATCGGCCAGTACCTCGACCAGCTGCACACGCTCGCGGAGCACCTGGACGCCGACCTCATCACCGGCGAGACCACGGTCCACGAGCGCCAGCGGCTGTTCGACGCGTTCCGCTCCGGCGAGATCACCAAGCTCGTCGTGAGCAAGGTCGCCAACTTCTCGATCGACCTGCCCGAGGCGTCGGTCGCGATCCAGGTGTCCGGCTCGTTCGGCTCCCGCCAGGAGGAGGCCCAGCGCCTCGGCCGGATCATGCGGCCCAAGGGCGACGGGCGGACCGCGCACTTCTACACGGTCGTCGCGCGCGACACGGTCGACCAGGACTTCGCCGCGCACCGGCAGCGGTTCCTGGCCGAGCAGGGGTACGCGTACTCGATCGTGGACGCCGAGGACCTGGACCCCGCGAAGGATTGAGGACTGAGCCGGAGCGCAGCGGAGGTGAGGGGCGCGGAGCGTCACTCGCCCGCAGCGGAGCGCAGGCTCAGGCCGACCACGAGCACTGAGCCGGAGCGCAGCGGAGGGTGAGGGGCGGAGCGTCACTCGCCCGCAGCGGAGCGCAGGCTCAGGCCGACCACGAGCGCTGAGACGACGAGAGCGCCCGACCCCGTGGCGGGGTCGGGCGCTCTGTCGTTGCGTGAGGTCGTTGCGTCAGGCGGAGACGGGCTCCTGCGCGCTCGCGCGCACGTGGGCCGCGAACGACTCGGCGAGCACGCGGCCGGCGGCCGTCACCTCGGCCTCGCGCGCGGCGTAGGCGGCGAGCACGGCCTCGGTGTCGACGTCGTCGTACCCGTCGGCCCAGGCGCGCAGCGTCTCGGCGCCGGCCTCGGGGTGGAACTGCACACCCCACGCCGACCCGATGCGGAAGGCCTGGTACGGGTACATCGCCGACGACGCGAGCCACACGGCACCGCGGGGCAGGTCGACGACCGCGTCCGCGTGCATGCTGGGCTGCGGCGTGCGGTAGCGGTCGTCCGCCAGGGCGGCGACCGGGCCGACGACGACGTCGCCCGCGGCCTCGGGGCGCCAGCGCACGTCGACGATGCCGGACTCGCGCCCGGGAGGCGCCGCCACCTGGACGCGTCCGCCACGGGCCGCGGCGAGCAGCTGGGCGCCGAGGCAGATGCCGAGCGTCGGCACGCCCTGCGTGCTGGCGTCGGCGAGCAGCGCGCGCAGCTCGGGCAGCCACGTGGCCGTGGCGTCGTCGTAGGCCGACATGTGGCCGCCCAGGACCACGAGGCCGTCGCCGACCTCGTCCGCGACGGGAACGCTCTCACCGGCGAACGCCGCGACGATGCGCAGCTCGACGTCGCCGAGCCAGTCGGCGAAGCGGTCGAGCTGGACGTCCGGAGAGCTCTGGATGACGGTGACGACCGGGCGAGGGCCGCCGTGCAGGGGGGTAGTCACGCGGAGACGGTACCCCCGCGGAACCCCGGATCTGCAAGGAACGGACGACCGATGTGTCCGTTTGCAGGTCGGTCGTCCATGTTTGCCGGGCGGATGAATCTGTTACGCGTGCGCGTCATCACAGCGTGCGCGTGCTCCGCCGTCCGGCGTTCACCCAGCAGACTCCCAGGCTTCCGGGCCAGACTTGCGTCATGTCGACACCCCACACGACCGCGTCGTCGGGCACCCCCGAGGCGCGTCTGCTCGTCGTCGACGACGAGCCGAACATCCGCGAGCTGCTTGCGACGTCGCTGCGCTTCGCGGGCTTCGAGGTCTACGCGGCCGCCGACGGGGGTTCCGCGCTGCGCCTCGCCCGCGAGGTCGAGCCGGACCTCGTGGTGCTCGACGTGATGCTGCCCGACATGGACGGCTTCACCGTGACGCGGCGCCTGCGCGAGAAGGGTCAGCACGTGCCCGTGCTCTTCCTCACCGCGCGCGACGACACCGCCGACAAGGTGCAGGGCCTCACCGTGGGCGGCGACGACTACGTGACCAAGCCGTTCAGCCTGGAGGAGGTCGTCGCGCGCATCCGCGCCGTGCTGCGCCGCACGCGTCCGGGTCTCGACGACGACAGCAGCGTCCTGCGCTACGCCGACCTCGAGCTCGACGAGGACTCCCACGAGGTGGTCCGCGCCGGCCACCCCGTCGACCTGTCCCCCACCGAGTTCAAGCTGCTGCGCTACCTCATGCTCAACCCCGGCCGCGTGCTGTCGAAGTCGCAGATCCTCGACCACGTCTGGCAGTACGACTGGGGCGGCGACGCCAACATCGTCGAGTCCTACATCTCCTACCTGCGCC
Organism: Cellulomonas sp. P4_H12; assembly: GCF_056400905.1. Classification (NCBI taxonomy): domain Bacteria; kingdom Bacillati; phylum Actinomycetota; class Actinomycetes; order Micrococcales; family Cellulomonadaceae; genus Cellulomonas; species Cellulomonas sp. P4_H12. Next base: position 55,064 of record NZ_JBFUKJ010000002.1, on the reverse strand, counting down.
GCAAGGTCGACCAGATCGACGGCGCCGACGGGCAGCGCCTGCCCCCGCTGATCCACACCAAGCGCGGGGTGGGCTACCTGCTGCGCGAGTCGTCGTGACGGCTGAGGTCCTCGACCCCGAGACCGAGGCTCCGCCCGCCGCACCTCGGCGCCGGTTCGGCGCCCTGCGCGGCTGGTGGGCCGGCACGACGCTGGTCTCGCGCCTCGTCGGCATCGTCACCGTGCTGCTCGCCGTCGGCCTGGTGCTGGCGGGCGCCACCAGCGCGGCGCTGCTCGAGGGCACGCTCGTGGCGCAGGTCGACAAGAAGCTCCAGACGGAGGGCACGCAGGTCGCGCAGCAAAGGCTCAGCCAGCTCGACCTCACCGGCAGCCCGTTCTACACACCGAGCGACTACTACCTGCGGTACGCGGTGGGCGACGACGAGCTGCCGATCCAGTCGGAGACGACGCAGGACCAGTACGGCACGCCGAACGTGCCGTCGATCAGCATCGCCCAGGCGCGCGCCCAGAACGGCGACCCGTTCACCGTCTCCTCGACCGAGCCGGGATCGCAGTGGCGAGCCGTCGCCTACAACTTCACCATGCGGGACGGCACGATCGGCACGGCGGTCATCGCGCTGCCGCTCGGCGACATCCAGCGCACCGTCCAGCACATGAGCGTCGTGCTGCTGCTCAGCGGCCTCGGGATCCTCCTGCTCGGCGCCGCCGCGGGGACGTGGGCCGTCCGGCGCTCCCTCAAGCCCCTGCGCGAGATCGAGGCCACCGCCGCGGCCATCGCCGACGGAGACCTGTCCCAGCGCGTGCCGGCCGCGTCCGAGCACACCGAGGTCGGCCGCCTCAGCGCCGCGCTCAACGGGATGCTGACGCAGATCGAGCAGGCGTTCGGCGCCCAGACCGCCTCCGAGGCGCGCATGCGCCGCTTCGTCGCCGACGCCTCCCACGAGCTGCGCACCCCGCTGGCCACCATCCGCGGCTACGGCGAGCTCTATCGGATGGGCGCCCTGACCACCACCGACCAGGTCGACGACACCATGCGGCGGGTGGAGCAGTCCGCGATCCGCATGGGTGCGCTCGTCGAGGACCTGCTGGCACTGGCCCGCGTCGACGAGGGCCGCCCTATGCAGATGGGCCCGGTCGACCTCACCGTGCTCGCCGCCGACGCCGTCAGCGACCTGCACGCCCTCGACCCCTCGCGACCGACCCGGCTGGTCCCGCTCGTGGACGGCGCGCCCGGCGGCCCGTGCGTCGTCGTCGGCGAGGAGTCGCGCCTCCGGCAGGTGCTCGCGAACCTCGTCGGCAACACCGTCCAGCACACGCCGCCCGGCACACCCGTGGAGATCGCGGTCGGGATCCTGCCGTCGGGCGACGGCGCGCTCGAGGTGCGCGACCACGGGCCCGGCATCGACCCCGAGCACGCGGCGCGCGTGTTCGAGCGGTTCTACCGGGTCGACGCCAGCCGCGGACGCGACTCCGGCKGGGCCGGCCTGGGCATGGCGATCGTCGCCGCGATCGTCGACGCGCACCACGGAACCGTGAGCCTGGAGCAGACACCCGGAGGGGGGACGACCGTCCGGGTCACCCTCCCGGTGCCGTCCCGCGAGGCACAGGTCTGAGGGCTACCATGGCGGGTTCCTACCGTCGATGTAAGGCTGAACTTCATGGGCGTCCATGACGCACCGCAGTGGTTGTTGTCCGCGTATGTCCGCAGTGCCGTCGGGGCCGGCGCCACCGCCCCGACCGAGCAGATCCGCGACGCCGGGCAGGCGCTGGTCGATCGTTGGGGCTCCCCCGGCCGCTCCTTCCACAACCTGAGGCACCTGGTCGACGTGCTGAGCAGGGTCGACGAGCTGGCCGAGGAGACGCACCGGCCCGACATCGTGCGGCTCGCCGCCTGGTACCACGGCGCGATCTTCGACGCCGCCGACCGCAAGGCCTACGCCAACCGCGGCGGCGAGGACGAGATCGCGAGCGCGCGCCTGGCGTTCGACGAGCTCACGGCCCTCGGCGTCCCCGAGAAGCACGCGCAGCGCGTCCACGACCTCGTCGTCGCCCTGGTCCGCCACACCCCCAACCCCGCGGACTCGGACTGCGCCGTGCTGTGCGACGCCGACCTCGCGATGCTCGCCACCGAGCCCCAGAAGTACAAGGCGTACGTGCAGGACATCCGCACGGAGTACGCCCACCTGCCCGTCGAGGACTACCTGCGGGCCCGCGTCCGCATCCTGCACAAGCTCCTGGCCCGGCCGTCGCTGTTCGTCAGCCCGCTCGGAGCCGCGTGGGAGGAGCCCGCGCGGCAGAACCTCTCCGGTGAGCTGCAGCGGCTCGAGAAGGAGCTGCGCGCGATCGATGCCGCCGCGGCGGCTGCCGCTGCCGAGGCGCCCGCGGCGTCCGGGGCCGCTGGCTACGGCAGCCCCGCCGAGGGGTCGACGGCCGCGCACACCTGACGATCCTCGTCGGGGACGACGTCCGGGCACCTTCCGGACGTCGTCCCTGGGCTCGCCGGTGTCGGGACGCTGGTGTCTCGTCGTCGGGCCGCGTACTCTGTGGGAGCGCTCTCGCGGTGCATCGCCTTGCAGGTCTCTGGTCGGGCTGCGGGTCGTGTGATGACCGAGGTGCTGGACGGTCCCGGGTCGGGGTGCAGCGGTGCCCCCGACCCGGGCCGAAGCCACGCCTTCGGCTTGCGCCTGTCTCCTGTTGGCCCGGCGCCCGCTCGTTCCCGCCTGATGCGCGGCGCGCGCCTGGCGCCTCGCCGCCCGCCTGTTGCCAGGCGTGCCTGTGCCCGCGCTCGCGCCTTGCTAGGCGCTCGCCTGTTGCCTTGCGGCCGGCAGTTGCCTCGCCGAGCCGCCCACAGCCCCCGGTTGCTGCGGCGACGCGCACCGTTCTCTCGCCCCCCGAATCCCGCGCACGGTCGCTTCTCCTAGCGTCGTCGCACATCGGTCGGGACCAGCTCGGCCGCCGGCGACGGAGGTGCCATGAGCAGATACGAGGTCGACAGCGCGCAGGTCGCCCAGGCGGCGGCGAGCGTGCAGGCGCGCGCCGGCACCATCCGCAGCGAGGTGGCGGCGATGCACCGGCAGCTGGCCGACCTGCAGGGCTCATGGCGCGGCGCCGCCGCCACGGCGTTCAGCGGCGTCCTCGCCGACTGGTCCGCCACCGAGACGCGCCTCGACGCGTCACTGGAGCAGATCGTGGCGGCGATGCAGTCGGCCGCGCGCACCTATGCCGAGGCGGAGTCGCAGGCGTCGCGGCTGTTCAGCGTGTGACGGGGCGACAGCCGCGCCTACGCTCGGGCCGTGACCGTGCTCGTGGACCCGCCGATGTGGCCGAACCACGGCATGCTCTGGGCCCACCTGGTCAGCGACTCGTCGCTCGAGGAGCTGCACGCGTTCGCCGCTCGGGCGGGGATCCCTCCGCGGGGGTTCGACCTCGACCACTACGACGTGCCCGACCAGCGGATCGACGAGCTCGTGGCGCTCGGCGCGCAGCCGGTCAGCGCCAAGGAGCTGATCACGCGGCTGCGGGCCTCCGGGCTGCGCGTCCCGGCGCGGGACCGCGGTCGGCACCACTAGCCACCGGCGACTCACCAGCCATGCCGGAGCGCCGCCACCCATCCCCCGGCTGCGGTGATGTCGGTACCGGCGGCGCCGGACTCGACCGTGCACCCGAAGCCGACCACCCACGTGCCGTCGGCCAGCTCCACCTGGCCGAGGGACATCGGGGCGGGCAGCGCGGCGAGCAGCGTTCCGAGGGCCCCGGCCGAGAGACGCCAGACCTCGCCGGCGATCGGGGCTCCCGCGCCCGGTCCGACGCGCAGGAGCCCGGGCTTGCGGGGCCCCGTGTCGAGCGCGACGAGGCGGTAGGCGTCGGACGTCGTGACCGCCCGGCCGAACCGCCCGCCCAGCTCCTCGAGCTCGCGGTTGAGCGGCTGGCCGCGCAGGTGGGCACCGACCACGAGGAGGTCGACGCCTGCCTCGACGACCAGCGGGCTGTCGACCTCGAGCAGGCGGGCGGCGAGGTCGAGGGCGAGCTGGTCGTCGAACGCCCGGGACAGCACAGTGATGCCGAAGGGCCCCCCGTCCGCCTCTCCGGCCGGGACGGCGACGGCCGCCATGTCGAGGAGGTTGACGAAGTTCGTGTAGGTGCCGAGGCGGCGGTTGATCGCGACCGGCTCGGACTGGACCGCGGCGATCGTCGGGTGCTCGGTGGTGGTCGGCAGAAGGAGCAGGTCGCACCCCTCGAGCACGGTGGCGGCCTCCACCTTCGCGGCCGCCAGGCGCGCGCGGTCGTCGACGTAGGCGTGAGCGGGTGTGTCGCGGCCGGCCATGATGATCGACCGCACGGTCGGGTCGGCGTCCGGCGCGCCCGCGAGGAAGGCGCCCACGGCCTCGTAGCGCTCCGCGACGATCGCCCCGTCGTAGAGCAGACGCGCGGCGGCGAGCATGGCGGAGATGTCGACCGTCCGGATGCGGGCGCCCGCGGCCTCCGCGGACGTCACGGCGGCGGCGAACGCGGCGCGCCAGCCCGGCGAGAGCGGTGCGAGGTCCTCGTCGCGCGGCACCGCCACCACCGGCGCCGACCGCAGACCCAGCCGGACGTCGACCGGCCACGCGCGGCGGCCGGGGTCCCGCGGGTCGGCACCGGTCATCAGGCGTGTGGCCAGGGCGCCGAGCGCGAGGTCGCGCGTGAACGTGGTGACCACGTCGTAGCTGCGGCACGCGGGGACGACGCCCGTCGTCGGCACCAGGCCGATGGTCGACTTGATGCCGACCAGCCCGCCGAACGCGGCCGGCACGCGCCCCGACCCGGCGGTGTCGGTGCCGATGCCGATGTCGGCGATGCCCAGGGCGACCGCCACCGCGGAGCCGGAGCTGGAGCCGCCGGACACCCGGTCGGGGAGCGTCGCGTGGCGCACGGCGCCGTACGGGCTGCGGACACCGACCAGCCCGGTCGCGAACTGGTCGAGGTTCGTCTTGCCGAGCACCACGGCGCCCGCGTCGACGAGCGCCTGGACGGCGGGCGCGGTCGTGGCGGCCGGACCCGGTCGACCGGCGGGATCCGTCGCGTAGGAGGGGCACGCGGCGGTCGTCGGCAGTCCTCTGACGTCGATGTTGTCCTTGACGGCCAGGGTCGTGCCCGCGAGCGGGAGGACCTCGCCGGCAGCGATCCGCGCGTCGACCGAGCGAGCGGCTGCGCGCGCGTCGGCCTCGGGCAGGAGCGCGATCCAGACCTCCGGGCGGTCGACCTCGGCGATCCGGCTGTACGCCGCCACGACCCGTCGCTCGGCCGGGCCCATCGGGTCGGCGCCGCGGGGTGGGCGAGCGGTCTCCTCGCGACCCGGGTTCTGCACGGTCCTCACTCAGCGACCGCCGTGCTCGCGTCCGGGCCCGGGCAGGGCGAGCGGCGGTCGACGGGGGCGACGAAGGCGGGCACGGGCTCTCCCGGGGTCGTGGACGGTCGCGGGCCGGGGACGCGGTCATCTGTGGGGGACCGCGACGGCACGGAGTGTATACACCCCGGTATCCGTACCGTACGTCCGGGGTGTTTCTCGTCCCCGGCCGGCGGGTAAACGACGCGTTACGCGGCGCGGACCGGCGGTTCAGTCGGCCAGCAGCGCGAACCGGCGGGTCAGTCGGCCAGCAGCGCGAACCGGCGGGTCAGCCGGCCAGCGCCATCCGGGTCATCGATGTCGTCGCCCGCTCCATGACCACCTCGAGGGACTCGCCGACGTGCTTGTGCAGCGCAGTCAGCGCGGACGGCAGCTCGCGAGCCAGGACGAGCCGCAGGATCTCGAGGTGCTCGTCGATGGTCGCGGTGATCCGCTCGGGCTCGACGAAGTCGTGCATCCGGACGGCCCGGATCTTGTGGTTGACGGTGACGAGCGCGTCGGTGAGCTGCGTGTTGCCGGACGACCGCGAGAGGGTCTGGTGGAAGCCCTCGTCGAACAGCACGAAGCTGGCGTCCGGCTCGGGCGGGGCGTCGCGCAGCTCGGCCCACCGCTCCTGCTCGGAGCGGAGCAGTTGCTCGTCGTGGCGGACCTCGGGGTTCTCGATCGCCCTGCCGATCCCCCGCAGCTCGAGGGTGATGCGCAGCTCGTACAGGTTGCGCAGGTCCTCGAGGCTCGGCACCACGACCGCGTAGCCGAAGTCCGTGCGCTCGACCAACCCGTCGGAGAGCAGCCGCGAGAGCGCCTCACGCACCGGCGTGCGGGACACGTCGAACGCCTTGCCCAGCTTCGGCTCGGTGAGCCGCTCGCGGGGCGAGATGCGGCCGTTGAGGATCTCGTCGCGCAGCTGCTGGTACACGGTGTCGCGGAGCGAGCGCGCCTCTCCGGAGGGCTGCCCTGCGGACGCCGTCGGACCGGTCGTCCCGCCCGTGCTGGTGGTCACGAGGCCGCCGCCGATCGTCGGGGAGCAGGTCCGCGGCCGGACGACCGCCCCCGCTGAACAGCCGTGTCCCGGCCTGTATACCTCGCTGTGCCCACCGGTCGACCGTACTCAGCGGCGGTTTCCGGCGCACCCTGATCTCCGTGAACGGACTGTTTCGAGGCGGCGCCGCGGCCGGCGATACGCTCGACCGATGCCGCCGCTGCGCCCGCTCGACCAGTCGTCGAAGCTGAAGAACGTCCTCTACGAGATCCGCGGGTCCGCCCTGGACGAGGTCGTCCGGCTCGAGGCCGAGGGCCACACGATCCTGCGGCTCAACACCGGCAACCCGGCGGCGTTCGGGTTCGAGGCACCGCACCAGATCGTCCGCGACGTCATCGCCGCGATCCCGCACGCGCACGGCTACACCGACTCGCGCGGCATCCTCAGCGCCCGCCGCGCGGTGGTCACGCGGTACGAGACCGAACCCGGCTTCCCCGAGATCGACGTCGACGACGTGTACCTGGGCAACGGCGTCTCCGAGCTCATCACGATGGTCATGCAGGCGCTCCTCGACGAGGGCGACGAGGTGCTCATCCCGTCGCCCGACTACCCGCTGTGGACCGCGATGACGTCACTGTCCGACGGCGTCCCGGTGCACTACCGGTGCGACGAGTCGAACGGTTGGGAGCCCGACCTCGAGCACATCCGGTCGCTCGTCGGCCCGCGGACCAAGGCCATCGTGGTCATCAACCCCAACAACCCCACGGGCGCCGTCTACTCGCGCGAGGTGCTCGAGGGCATCGCCGCGATCGCCCGCGAGCACAGCCTGCTCGTGCTGTCCGACGAGATCTACGACCGGATCCTGTTCGACGGCGCGCAGCACATCCCCATGGCGACGGTGGCGCCGGACCTGCTCTGCCTGACGTTCAACGGCCTGTCCAAGACGTACCGCGTGGCCGGGTACCGCTCCGGCTGGCTCGTGGTGACCGGGCCCCGCGCGCACGCCACCGGCTTCCTCGAGGGCATCACGCTGCTGGCCTCCACCCGCCTGTGCCCCAACGTCCCGGCGCAGCACGCGGTCCAGGCCGCGCTCGGCGGGATCCAGAGCATCGACGCCCTCATCGCTCCGGGCGGCCGCCTCCACGAGCAGCGCGACGTGGCCTATCGGGGCCTGACCTCCATCCCGGGCGTCGACTGCGTCCGCCCGGACGGCGCGCTGTACCTGTTCCCGCGGCTCGACCCCGAGGTCCACGAGATCCGCGACGACGCCCGCCTGGTCTACGACCTGCTGGTGAGCGAGCACATCCTGCTGGTGCAGGGCACGGGCTTCAACTGGCCGACGCCGGACCACCTGCGCATCGTGACCCTCCCCGAGGCCCGCGTGCTGGCCGAGGCGATCGAGCGGATGGGCAATTTCCTGTCGAGCTACCGCCAGTAGTTCCCCGGCGCGCACGAAGGGCCGGTCACCCGGAGGTGACCGGCCCTTCGCCGTCTAGCTGGTGCGACCGTCAGGCCGCGCGACTCGCGTCAGCGGATCAGAACCCGCCGCCGAAGTCCTCGCCGCCACCGCCACCGGCCGGCGCGTTGTTGCGCTCCGGCTTGTCGGCCACGACGGCCTCGGTGGTGAGGAACAGCGCGGCGATCGAGGCCGCGTTCTGCAGGGCGGAGCGCGTGACCTTCACCGGGTCGTTGACGCCCGCGGCGAGCAGGTCCTCGTACGTGTTGGTCGCGGCGTTGAGGCCGTGACCCACGGGGAGGTTGCGCACCTTCTCGGCCACGACGCCACCCTCGAGCCCGGCGTTGATCGCGATCTGCTTGAGGGGAGCCTCGATCGCGAGCTTCACGATCGCGGCACCGGTCGCCTCGTCGCCCTCGAGCTTGAGGCCCTCGAACGCGGTCTTGCCGGCCTGGATGAGCGCCACGCCACCACCGGCGACGATGCCCTCCTCGACGGCCGCCTTGGCGTTGCGCACGGCGTCCTCGATGCGGTGCTTGCGCTCCTTGAGCTCGACCTCGGTGGCCGCGCCCGCCTTGATGACGGCGACGCCACCGGCGAGCTTGGCGAGGCGCTCCTGGAGCTTCTCGCGGTCGTAGTCCGAGTCGGAGTTCTCGATCTCGGCACGGATCTGCGAGACGCGGCCCTGGATCTGGGCGGCGTCGCCGGAGCCCTCGACGATCGTGGTCTCGTCCTTGGTGACGACGATCTTGCGCGCCGTACCGAGGACCTCGAGGCCCACCGTGTCGAGCTTGAGACCGACGGTCTCGGAGACGACCTGGCCGCCGGTGAGGATGGCCATGTCCTGCAGCATCGCCTTGCGGCGGTCGCCGAAGCCGGGAGCCTTGACGGCGACCGACTTGAACAGGCCACGGATCTTGTTGACGACGAGCGTGGCCAGGGCCTCGCCCTCGACGTCCTCGGCGACGATGAACAGCGGCTTGCCGGCCTGGATGACCTTCTCCAGCAGCGGCAGCAGGTCCTTGACGTTCGAGATCTTCGACTCGACGAGCAGGACGTACGCGTCCTCGAGGACGGCCTCCTGGCGCTCCGGGTCGGTCACGAAGTACGCCGACAGGAATCCCTTGTCGAAGCGCATGCCCTCGGTGAGCTCGAGCTCGAGGCCCAGCGCGCTGGACTCCTCGACCGTGATGACGCCTTCCTTGCCGACCTTGTCGAGCGCCTCGGCGATGAGGTCGCCGATCGCCTGGTCGCCGGCGGAGATGGCGGCCGTGGCGGCGATCTCCTCCTTGGTCTCGACGTCCTTCGCCTGCGCGAGCAGGGCAGCGGTGACGGCCTCGACGGCCTTCTCGATGCCCTTCTTCAGCGCGATCGGGTTGGCGCCGGCCGCGACGTTGCGCAGGCCCTCGCGCACGAGCGCCTGGGCGAGCACGGTGGCGGTGGTGGTGCCGTCGCCAGCGACGTCGTCCGTCTTCTTGGCGACCTCCTTGACGAGCTCCGCACCGATCTTCTCGAAGGGGTCCTCGAGGTCGATCTCCTTGGCGATGGAGACGCCGTCGTTGGTGATCGTGGGGGCGCCCCACTTCTTGTCCAGGACGACGTTGCGGCCCTTCGGGCCGAGGGTGACCTTGACGGTGTCGGCGAGGATGTTGAGTCCCCGCTCGATGCCGCGGCGGGCCTCCTCGTTGAAGGCAATGATCTTGGCCATGGGGCTGTGATCCTTCACTGGGTTCGGGTCGGCCGAGGGTGCCCGCGACGGACGGGCACGTCACCCGCGGTCTTGTCCCGCGTGCGACGGCCCTCACCGGACGGCCGGGGTGGTTCTGTCACTCTCCACCGGAGAGTGCTAAGTCAATGGTTAGCACTCGACCCCCGAGAGTGCAAGCAGCGTTCGCTGCCGGCGAGGTCCCCCGCGGGGCCAGCGGGACGCCCTCGGCCGCCCTCGCGCGGGTCATCGGTGCGGCCGTTCGGTCATGGACGATCCGGCCCGGGACTATCGTGCGCGTGTGCAAGGTCACGACGACGACGTCGATGCAGCGGTCACCGACGCCCCTGCGTCGGCCCCGCGCACCCGGCGCGCGCACCGGGCCGGCAGCCCGCGCGCGGGCGCAGCGGTGGCCGCCGCCGTGCTCGTCGCCACCACGGCGTCGCTCGTCRCCACCCCCTCCGCCGGCGCCCTGGCAACCGAGCCGACGACCGCACCGCGGCCCACCACCACCGCCGAGCCCGCCTCCTACGCGACCATCCCCCTCTACCTCGAGGGTCTCACCACGCTCCCCGGCGGACTGCGCGCCCCGCTGGCCACCGGCACCGACGTCACGTTCCTGGCCGGCACCCGCGTGGTGGATCCCGCGGCGACCACGCTGGCGCGCCTGCTGGGCGAGCGCGTGGCCACGGGGCACGGCGCGACGGCTCCTGCCGCGGCCACCGTGGCGCAGCGGCAGCGGGCGTGGCTGGCGTCGGGACGCGTCCCGGGGTCGGGCGGCCCCTACGACGACATGGCCCGCGGAGCCCTGCTCGACCTCCACGCCCTGACGCTCCCCGGCGGCGCGGCGGTCGCCGGCTGGTCGGACAAGTGGCGGTACGTCTGGCCGCGCGACGCGTCGTTCGTCGCCGTCGCTCTGGCGCGCACCGGGCACACCGACGACGCCCTGGAGATCCTCGGGTTCCTCGACCGGGTGCAGTCGGCGGACGGATCGTTCCAGGCCCGCTACCTGCCCGACGGCTCCGGGCCGCCCGACCAGCGCGGCGTGCAGACGGACGGCACGGGCTGGGCGCTGTGGGCCGCGGGGCTCGTCGTCGACGAGATCACGGACCCCACCGAACGGGATGCGGCGGTCGCGCAGCTCCAGCCGATGGTGACCCGGTCCACCCGCCACGTGCTGGACCTCGTCGGCCGCGAGGGGCTGCCCCCGGCGTCGCCCGACTACTGGGAGGTCCCCGAGGACGCGCTCACGCTCGGCACGGTCGCCCCGCTGGTCGCCGGCCTGCAGCAGGCGTCCCGCCTCCTCGAGCTCTCCGACGACCACGCTCTCGCCGCGACCGCGTTCGACGCCTCGATCCGCACCAAGGTGGCCGTGATCCGGGCCTTCGGGCCCACCGGGTTCGCCCGCTATGCGGCGGGCGGGCACGCGGACGCAGCCACGGCGTTCCTCCTGCCGCCGTTCCTCACGACGGCCGTCCCCGGCGTCGAGGACAGGTGGCGCGAGTCGGCCGTGGCGATGGTGCGGCCGGCGAACGGGCTCGCCCCCGGCGCAGGCTGGCGCGAGGACGGCGTCTCCTGGACCCCGCAGACCTCCCTCTACGCGTGGGTGGCCGCCGAGAACGGCGACATCGCGCAGGCCGACGACTGGCTGACGTTCCTCGACAGCCACCGCACGGCGTCCGGGTCGCTGCCCGAGAAGGTGCTGGCGGACGGCTCGCCCGCCGCCGTCGCCCCGCTCGCCTGGAGCGCGGCGTGCGTGCTGCTGGCCCTGGACGCGCTCGACAGCCCGGCCGGCAGTCCTGGCTCGGGCGGGCACGCGGGCTGAGACGCCGACGGGCCGCGCACCTGTCGGTGCACGGCCCGTCCGGGACCTGCGGGGCTCAGAGGCCCCGGACCTGCTCGGCCTGCGGCCCCTTGGTGCCCTGACCGACCTCGAACTCGACGTCCTGCCCCTCCTCGAGGGAGCGGTAGCCGTCCGACTGGATCGCGCTGAAATGCACGAAGAGGTCCTGGCCTCCCCCCGTCGGGGTGATGAAGCCGTACCCCTTCTCCGCGTTGAACCACTTCACGATGCCCTGGGCCATGCCGTACTCCTCGACGTCCGGTGCGGGCGCTCCGCCGGCGCCCGGTGCGCGTGAGCCTAGTGGGAGCGGTCCCCGGGCGACCAGGGTCGATTCGGGCGAGGCGGTCAGGCGTCCGGGTTGGTCGCCAGCACGACGGAGATGCCCGTGCCGGCGTCGCTGGGCGACAGCGTCACCGCGGGCACCCCGAGCGTCGAGCCGACCAGCTCGGCGGTCGCTTTCTGGTCCTCGGCCGCGTAGTAGACGACGGAGGCGTCGGGTGCGGTGCCGGTGAAGTTGCCCGTCGTGACGGCGGTGAAGCCGGCGGCCGTGAGCTTGTCGGCCTGCGTGCCCGCGAGGCCCGAGATCTTGGCGGCGTTCAGCACCTCGACCGGGGTGCTCAGGTCGGGTGCGGCGGCCGTCTCCGAGTCGGCCGGCGCCTCCTCGGTCGCGCCCTCGGTCGGCGCGGTGGCGCCGTCGCTCGCGGTGTCGTCGGGAGTCTCGGCACCACCGTCGGCCTCCGACGAGGGCGAGTCCGACGTGCCGGGGAGCGCGGGGAGGTCACCGTTGCGGGACGCGTAGTTCACCGCGGCGAACGCGAGGGCCGGCGCGAGGACCAGGACGAGCAGGAACGGCCACCACCTGCTCCAGGCGGACCGGGGTGCGCGATGCACGCCGCGGGGGACGTCGGGGTTCGAGGGGACGTCGAACTCGTCCTCAGGGTAGGAGTACTCCGCCTTGCTCACGCCGGACAGGCTAACGGCTCGGCTGGTGAACTCGGGTCCACCCGTGGCCGGACGTGGGACGTGTCACGCGAGGGGGTCGCGACCTCAGGCATCGCCGAGCCGACGGGCCGACCGGGCCCGCTGGCGCGAGGACCGCATGCGGCGCAGACGCTTGATCAGCATCGGGTCGTGCGCGAGGGCGGCGGGGTCGTCGATGAGCGCGTTGAGCACCTGGTAGTACCGCGTGGCCGACATGTCGAACAGCTCGCGGATGGCCGACTCCTTGGCGCCCGCGTACTTCCACCACTGGCGCTCGAACGCAAGGACCTGCTCGTCGCGCTCGGAGAGCCCGTCGGGACGGGGGGCGCTGCTGGGCTGCGGGAGCTGACCGATGACGATCGTCGCGGCGTCCATGCGTCCTCCTGTGTCTCGCGGCTGTACTCGTCGCTGAGCGCGACCTCCGCATCGTACGACCGTAATGACACGGGTGTCATTCCGCCCGGCGCGTCGTCGCCCGTGTGCCGCACTCGGTAGCCTCGCGGGCGTGAACGCCGCGCCGCTCGACCAGCTCGTCGCGCCCGACTGGGCCGTCGCCCTCGCCCCCGTCGAGCCGCAGCTGCGCGCCGCTGGCCAGTTCCTGCGCGACGAGGTCGCCGCCGGCCACCAGTACCTCCCGGCGGGCGACGCCGTGCTCCGGGCGTTCCAGCGACCGCTCGCGGACGTGCGCGTGCTCGTCGTCGGCCAGGACCCGTACCCCACGCCCGGGCACCCGATGGGCCTCTCGTTCTCGGTCCAGCCGGACGTGCGCCCGCTCCCGCGGTCGCTCGCCAACATCTTCACGGAGCTCGTCGCGGACGTCGGCGTCGCTCCGCCGACCAACGGCGACCTGTCCCCGTGGGCCGACCAGGGCGTCATGCTGCTGAACCGGGTCCTCACCGTCCGTCCGGGCGCGCCGGCCTCGCACCGCCGGCGCGGCTGGGAGGCCGTGACCGACCGGGCCATCGAAGCCCTGGTCGAGCGCGGCGGCCCGCTGGTCGCCGTGCTGTGGGGACGCGACGCCCAGTCGCTCAAGCCGGCGCTCGGCTCGGTGCCGACCGTCGAGAGCGTGCACCCGAGCCCGCTGTCGGCCAGCCGCGGGTTCTTCGGCTCGCGCCCGTTCTCCCGCGTCAACGAGCTCCTGGTCGCGCAGGGAGCCGCACCGGTGGACTGGTCGCTGACCTGAGCAACAATGTCTGCCGTGACTGAGTCCTCCCCCGCACCGTCCTCCTCGGCACCCCGCTGGTCCCGGTACGTCGCCATCGGCGACTCGTTCACCGAGGGCCTGTGGGACGACCCCGACGGCCGCGAGGCGCCGCAGCGCGGCTGGGCCGACCTCCTGGCGTCCCACTTGTCGCAGCGCCGCACGGCCGCCGGCGAGTCGCCGCTGCTGTACGCGAACCTGGCCATCCGCGGCCGGCTGCTCAAGTCGATCCTGGTCGACCAGGTGCCCGCCGCACTCGAGCTGAAGCCCGACCTGGTCAGCCTGGTCGGCGGCGGCAACGACATCCTGCGCCCCACGGCCGACGTCGACCGCATGGCGCGCAACCTCGAGGCCGCGGTCGTCCGGCTCCGGACCGCGGGCGTCGACGTCCTGCTCGGCACGGGTGTCGACGCCGCCGACAGCCCGCTGGTCAAGGCCACCCGCAGCCGCGTCGCCATCTACGACGCGCTCATCTGGTCCATGGCCCGCCGCCACGGCGCCTACGTCGTCGACCTCTGGGGCATGCGCTCCCTGCGCGACTGGCGCATGTGGGCCGAGGACCGCATCCACCTCACCACCGACGGGCACGCCCGCGTGGCGCAGGCGGCGCTCGTCGGACTCGGCCTGGAGCCCGACGACGCCGGCTGGGACGACCCGCTCACCCCGCTGCCCCTCACGCCGCGCATGAAGAAGGCCCGCGAGGACGCCGCCTGGGTGCGCGAGCACCTCTACCCCTGGGCGACCCGACGGCTGCGCGGGAAGTCGTCCGGCGACGAGCGCGTCCCGAAGCGGCCGGAGCTGACGCCGCTCGACTGAGCGGGTCGGCTCAGGGGACCTGGCAGACGAGCCCCGACGCTCCCGTCCGGTTCTCGACGATGTCGACGTAGACGTCCGGCGCGGCGCCGATGTTCGCGCCGAGCCGCCCGCTGAACGTCGGGAGAGTCGAGCAGCTCGACGTCACCACGCCCGAGTTGTTGATGCGCGTCAGCCCGGCGTTCGACCACGACCACCAGCTCGGCGCCCCGGACAGCGTGACGGTGAACGAGACGTACTGTGTGTTGAGGATGCCGGGCGCGCTGACGCTGGTGCGGAAGTTGCCCTGGCCCGAGCCCGAGCTGCCCCAGTAGTCCGCCTTGACCGGACCCGTGACCGTGCAGGGCTTCGACGAGTCGAGCGACCCGTCGGAGTTGCGCACCTGGCAGATGTTCACCGGACCGGAGGGCGGGGTGTAGGTCCACGTTGCCGGGACCTGCCACCCGCCGACCTTGACGAGCACCTTGAGCCCCAGGGCCGGCGTGAAGGTGCCGCTAGACGCCGTCAGCGTGGCGCTCGCCGTGGTGACTGCGCCGGTGGCCTCGAGACGCCGAGCGGCTGACCAAGGCGTGACGGTGGGGTCGTAGACGGTTACGACAACGGTCTTGCCGGCACAACCGGTGGTGTCGATGCTGCTGACGGCCACACTCGCTGTGGTGGTCGACGTAGGTGTGTTGGTCACGGCGACCGCCCGCGAGGTGCATCGACTCTCGCTCATCGTGAAGGGCTTCTGTCGACTGGTAATCGTGAGCGCGGAGGCATTGGCCATGGCCGCTCCGACCAGGCTGAGCAGCAGAACTCCAAGGAGGACGACGAGAGCGGGCGCTGGGCCCATCCCGGGCTGCCTGCGGATCACCGTTGCAGCCCGGGGGCTACGAGGGTGTCGCCGTCGGCGCTCGCCTCCTGCACTTCGTCGGAGTCTTCGTCGCGCGGCCAGATCAGGACCGCGAGCGCGATGACGATGAGCGAGACCCACACGTACGGCGTTGCGAAGACCGTCGCGAACATGCCTAGCTTCGGGATGTGCAGCCGCGCGACCCCGAGGACGTCCGTGTCGGTCGGCGTAAACGGGTCGACCCAGTCGTTGTTATCGCCTCGCACCTCCCATCCATCGGAAGTCCCACCCACCAGGCGGTGGATGATCCGACCACCGAGTTCGGGAGGCTGGTACACGACGATGTCGCCCACCGCGGGCGTGCCGCAGCGGGCGACGACGAGATCACCGGTGTAGTACGTCGGCTCCATCGAGTGGCCAGAGACGACGGTCAGCGTCGCGCACCCCCCGAGGCTGGTCGGCCAGAGGAGTACGGCGCTCGCGGCGACCAGCAACCAGAAGACCGCGCTTCGGACAGCCGAGAGCACCCGGTGCAGCGAACGCGCACCGGGTGCTCTCTCGGACTGTCCTTCAATCATGCGGGCTCAGCGCGCTCAGCTGTAGATGGTCAGCGAGATCTTGCTGACCAGCTTCGCATCCGTTGCTGCCGGCAGCGTGACGGTGATCGACGCACCGGTCACGTTCCCGGTCTGCTCCACAGGCGTACCCGTCGTGGGGATGACGGCGATCTTGTACTTGCTCGTGGGGGTGTAGCACGCCGCAGCGATCCCGCTCAGGGTCGCGCTCGACGTCTGGTATTCACCCGTCGTCGCGTTGAGCGCGGGATCCGCGAACGAGACGGTCACGGGGAGGGTGCCCTGGCACGCGCCGACGACGTCGACGCCCGCCTGCAGCTGGCCGGGCTTGAGAGTGAGCTGCGAGGCCGACGCGAGCGACAAGCCGGCGACGCCGAGGATGGCGAGGCCGACGGCCAGACCCTTGCGGGACTTCTTGGACTTGGTGGAAGCCATGGTGATCTCCTGATCGGGAAGGTGCGGGGAATCGGCACCTCACCGAGACCCGCTCACGGAGACACGCCGAGCGGCGGTCGTCCGCGAACGTAGGTGGCATCGGCACGCTCACCCGTTCGGCTCTGGGTGGCAGCACCCGGGCCGCCCGGCTTGCCGGTTTCTTTCACCCCGCACAAAGGCGGCGGTTGCGTCAAGTCGGACAGGCGTCCTACTCGGCGCCGGCCCCCAGGGGCAGCCACGCCTCGAGGCGAGCGCCCTTCTCACGGCCCGGGGACAGGGCCAGCCGGCCGCCCGCGAGGGACAGCCGCGTGGCCAGCCGAGCGGTGCCGGACGCGATGCCGGCGACCGCCGGGTCGTAGAGCTCGCCGTCGTTGTCGACGGCCACGTGCAGCACGCGGTCGGCCACGTCGAGGGAGACCCCCAGCGACGACGCGGGCCCGTGCTTCAAGGCGTTGGTCAGCGCCTCCTCGACCACCCGGACGGCCAGCAGACGCTCGCTGACGGTGAGCGAGCAGCCCGAGGGGTCGTCGAGCGACCGCACCGCGTCGCTGACCGTGAGCCGGGTCGCGATGCTGGCCGGGATGCGCCCGAGCAGCGCGCGCAGCGCCGGCACGAGACCGAGCTCGAGACGGTCGGGGTAGAGGATCCGGCTCATCTCGCGCACGTCGATCTCCCGCGCGGACGCCAGCTCGGCGCGCACCGACGCGACCGTCGCGACGTCCTGGGCGTCCATGCCGGCCTGGCCGGCGTGGGCCACGACGTCGCCCAGCCGGGCGTCCATGAGCACGAGCTTCGACTGCAGGGTTCCGTGCAGCCCTTCGGCGACGGCGCGCCGGACGCGGATCTCCTCCTGCTCGAGCGCCTTGACCGCGAGCTCCACGAGCAGCGCGTCACGCGCCGCCGAGCGGTTCCGCGCGCGGTTGGTGCGACGGGCGACGAGCGCCCACATGCCGATGGCGGCGGAGATGGCCCCGAGGAGGAAACCGCTGAACACCTCCGCGTCGCGCGCCGGGTCGTCGAGCGCCGGGTGCACGCCGAACAGCACCTGGGCGCCGAACCGAGCGACGGCCGCCAGGACCGAGGCGACCAGGATCGCGGCCGCCATCCGCCACAGACGCGTGGCCCGGTGCGCCTGCACGRCGGCCAGCACGGCGACGAGCATCACGACCGCCACCGCGTTCGCCGCGAGGCGCGCGACGAGCGGGACCGACTCCCACGCGGGGATGTAGGTGGCGTAGACGTAGGTCGACTGCAGTGCGGCACCGATGCCGTAGCCGAGGGCCACGACGGTGGTGGCCCGCAGCAGGGCGATGCGGTCGCCGCGCAGGTCGTCCCGACGGGTGACGAGGGCAGCCGCTGAGTCGGTCGACGTCGTCGTCACTCGTGCTCCCCCCTCGTCGCAAATCGTCATGCATGCGGCCGTTCGGGCGTGTACCGCGCGCCGAACCCAGCCGCAGACGATACTGGCGGCGATGAGTGATCCCACCACCCGCCCGTTGCGCGTCGCGGTCGTCGAGGACCAGCCGCTGTTCCGCTCGATGCTCGAGCACACCCTCGCGGGCACCCCCGGGCTCCAGGTGGTCGCAGCGGTCGGCACGGTGACCGAGGCGGCTCGGATGCTGCGCCCGGGCCTGGTCGACTGCGTGATCCTCGACATCGACCTGCCCGACGGGAACGGCATCGCGCTCGGCGTGACGCTGCGACGACGGATGCCCGAGCTCGGCATCCTGCTGCTGTCCGCGCACGACGCGATGGACCTCCTGCTGGACCTCCCCGCGGACGTCGCGGCCGGGTGGGGCTACCTGTCGAAGACCTCGTCGACGAGCGAGGAGGTGCTGGTCAACGCCGTGCGCGCCGCCGCCGTCGGGGAGACGGTCCTCGACCCTGCCCTCCTGGCCCGGATGACGCCGCGCGCGGGTTCGGCGGTCGCCCGGCTCACGGACCGGCAGTACGAGGTGCTGCGCCTGCTGGCGTCGGGCCTGTCGAACGCCGGCATCGGCGACCGCCTGGGCATCGCGGAGAAGTCTGTGCAGAACCACGTCAACGGGATGTACGCCACCCTCGGCATCGACAGCGACCCGAAGCGCAACCCGCGCGTCAGCGCCGCCCTGCGCCTGCTCGAGGAGACCGGCCCGAGCGCCTGACTCGTCCCGTTCGTCGTCGCCGAGTTTTCACCCGGTGTCCGGGGCGTGCGTCATGATCGGCCCATGGCCGAGCGACGCGGCGGCGAGGCCGCTCCCCCCACCAGCAGCACCGTCCGTGGCGAGGACTGGTACGCGCGCGACCTGTCCGGCCAGGAGTTCCGGAACGTCGAGTTCGTCGACCTGGACCTGACCGAGGCGTTCGGCGTCGGCGCGGTGTTCGAGGAGTGCGTGTTCAGGCACGCGAAGCTCAACGCTTCCGTGCACACCGACGCGGCGTTCATCAACTGCACCTTCGCCCGGTCGAACTTCTTCCACGTCCGGTTCGAGCGCTGCAAGATGATCGGCTCGAGGTTCGACGACTGCGCCTGGGACCTGGCGAAGATCGAGGGCGGCAACTGGTCGTTCGTGGGCCTGGCCCGCGCCGACCTGCACTCCGCGAGCTTCACCGGCGTGCGGCTGCGGGAGGCCGACCTCTCCGGCGTCCGCGCCGTCGGCGGCACCCTGCGCGACTGCGACCTGGCCGGCGCCTGGTGGGAGCGCGCCGACCTGACCGGGTGCGACCTGCGGGGCAGCGACCTCGCGAGCCTCGACCCCGCGACGGTCACGCTCGACCGGGCGATCATCACGCTGCCGCAGGCGGTGACGATCGTCGAGGCGATGGGGCTCGACCTGCGCGTGGACTAGCGGGTCAGGGCCGGGCGGGAACCGCGCGGCCCACCCACGCGCCGAATACCGGCACCCCGTCCCAGGCGGGCGCGCCGAGCTCGACCGATCCCCAGCCCCGTTCGACGTCCGGGACGCTCTCGGCGGCCAGCGCGAGGACGGCGTACGGCCGCTGGAACCGGATCGTCGCGCGGCGGTGCCGGACGGTGATCTGCTCCGGCACCGACGTGACGCGCATCGCGATCGCCGTCACCGAGGCGGCCTCGAACCCCTCGCGGCTGAACGCGGCCACCGTCACCTGCCGCGCGTCGAAGGCGCCGGGTCGGCACTCCGGGCGCAGGAGCCCCTCGAGAGCCCGGAACGCCGCGGGCACCCCGTCGGCGCCGGCGAGGTCGAGGGTCGTGCCCGCCTCCCACGCCGGCAGGACGGAGTCGACCGACTCCTTCTGCGCACGACCGCCCATGCTCTTCTCGGTCCGTTCGGTGACCTCCCAGGCGTGCGCTGCGCCGAGGGGGAGGTCGAACAGCCCCACCCGGCGAGCGTCCCCCGCCGCCACCTCGGCCGCCGCCCGGTGCACGTCCGCCGGCGCGACCTCGGGCGCCGCGATCACGGAGACGACGCGCAGCCCGTCGACGGAGCCCGACACCTGGACGCCGACCAACCCGGCCGCGCTCGTCTCCGCGAGGTACGACTCGTGGCTGTCGGCCGGGGCGCGCAACGCGAGACCCGTTCCGAGCTCGCCGCCGAGCACTGGGCCGGGCACCTCCTCGAACGGCGTCAGCCACGTGACGCGGGTGGCCAAGGCGCTCGCGAGCACCAGCGCGGTGAGGTCGTCGATCTCGACGGGGAACCTCTCGATGAGGTTCTTCGTGCGGGCGGCCGCCCACGCGTCGGCCTCGGCAGGCGTGGGCACGGGGCCGACCTCGGCGGCCGCCGGCAGCGTGCGCGCCCACGCGTCGAAGCGGGCCGGGTCGAGAAACTGGGCCTCCGCCCACACGGCGACCGCGGCGGCGACGGCCGGGTGCGGCGTGCCGACGAGCTCGGCCGCACGCCGGGAGGCGTCGGCGGCGTCGGTCCCGAGCACGCGCTCGAGCTCGGCGCGCGACGAGCCCTCGGCCATGGGCGCCAGCAGAGCCAGCAGCAGCCACAGGCCCAGCGGCGACGCTGTGCCGTGCTGGGTGAGGTACCGGGCGTGGAACGGCTCGGCGAACCGGGAGACCAGCTGCGCCGTGGACGGACTGCTCACGAGCCCCCTATCGGATTCGAACCGATGACCCCCTGTTTACAAGACAGGTGCTCTGGCCGACTGAGCTAAGGAGGCGGGCGGGCCCAGGATAACCGGGCGCTCCGCGAGGGAGCGCCCGGTCATCGCGGGATCAGGAACCCTGTGCGGCCTTCACGGCCTCGAGCAGGGCGCCGGGGGTCTGCCAGGCACCGCCGAAGTCCTTCCCGTCGATGAGCACCGTCGGCGTGGAGATCTTGCCGATGTCCGTGCTCATCTGGTTGGTCGCGGCGGCGACCCACGGCGACATGATCCGCCAGGTGCCGTTCTTCGTGGCCTCGACGTCGTCGGTCTTCGTCGTGAAGGTGCCGTCCACGGTCGTGGTGAACGTGGCCGCGACCTCCTCGGGCACCCCGAGGTCGGTGGCGATCTTCTTGATCTCCGCGTCGGTGCGACCGGCGCTGCCCTCGGCCGGCTGGTCCTTGTACATCGCGGTCACGAACTTGGCGAACTGCGCCGGGGCCTTGTCGGCGACGATCGCGGCAGCGTTGGCCGCACGGGTCGAGTAGTTGGTCCCGGCCGACTTGCTGTCGAGGAACGAGATCGGGTGGTACTCGACCGTGGTGCCGCCGTCGGCGAGCAGGGTGGCGATGTCGTCGCCGTTGATCTCCTCGAACTGGCCGCAGATCGGGCACATGAAGTCGAAGTACACGGTCAGGGTGACGTCGCCGTCGCCGATCACGCCGACGTCGTCGCCGCTGTCGCCGCTCACCGGGATGCCGCCCTTGTCGTTGGCGGGCGCGGGCGCCGTGACGTCCGCGAGCGCGGGGGCGACGACGTTCGCCGTGTCGCCGCCGTAGACGACGTCGGAGTTGGCGGCCTGGTTGGTCTTGTTCTGGTTGACGATGGTGAACGCGACGGCGACGAGCGCGAGGACCGCGACGATGAGGCCGGAGATCGCGAGGATGCGGTTCCGCTTGGCCTTGCGCTCCTGCTCCTTGCGCATCTGGGCAGCCTTGAGGCGGGCCTCCTCGCGGCGCACCGCCTTGGTGGGACGCGGGTCGTTGGTGGGCATGGGTGCTCCTGGGTCGGACGAAGGGGTGGGTGGCGGGTCAGGCCGCCACGGGAGGACCCCGCCGCGCGATGCTGCCGACGAGCACCCGCCCGGCCCACGGCGCGACGACACCGGTCGCGACGGGGCGCGGGCGCCGGAGGGTCGGAAGGGTGCGCGCGGCCGAGGGCACCCCGGGGACCACTCGACGCAAGAGGGTGGCGACCTGGCGAGCCGCCCGCACGAGCACGGCCGTCAGGCCGATCCCGCACGCGGTGAGCAGCAGGTAGAGGGCGGCCACGGGCACGGCGACGCTGAGCAGCACGACGGCGCCCTGCGACATGGTGCCCAGGCCGTACGAGCCGTCCGGGCAGTCCGCGGCGTCCCGGAGCACCGACAGGCGCAGCCCGAGCGGTCCGAGCACGCCGCCCGCGGCGACGCAGTCGTGCAGCAGCACGCGGCCCTGCGCGGCGAGGGCCGCAGGCAGAGCGGCGGCGACGAGACCGGCCAGCGGGAGAAGGCGCGCGAGAGCGGCGTGCGGCCCTCGTCGCGCGGTCATGCGGCACAGCGTAGGGGTCGCGGCTGAGGATCCGGACGTCGTCGTGCGGTCACGACGCCGGGCGACGCTCCCGGACCACCTCGACGTCGAAGCCGAACGACCGCTTCCACTCGCGGGCCAGCCGACCGCCCGCGCGCTGCACGATGCCGCGCAGCCACCACTCGTCGGGGTCGATCCCCGGGAACGCGTGCTCCACCAGAAGGGGGCGGAAGCGCGCGTCGACAGCCTCGACCCGGCGGCGGAGCGCGGCCAGCTCGAGGAACCCGGCCAGCGCCGGGTCGGTGAGCGCGGCCTCGAGGGTCGTGCGGGCCATCGCCTCGTTGGCGTAGGCGAACTCGTCGCCCCGGTACCCGTGCTCGCACTCCACGACGAAGCTCGACCACCGCTCGAGCACCGCGGCCGGGGTGTCGTCGCGCCACACGCCCCGGGCGCGCACCACCGCCGTGAAGGCGTCGTCGAACGCGGTCACTTGGCGATCTCGCGCAGGAAGAACTCGTAGCCCTCGTCGGGACGGAAGTACGCCACGATCACGTCGCCGCGGAAGACGCCGAGCGACCCGGTGCGGCGGTCGAACCGGACCACGTCCCCGTTGCTGCGACGGCCCACGGCGACGTCCGCCTCCGCCTCTGACGACATGCCTGGCCCTCCCCGGATCGCCGAGCCTTCACCCAAGAGGGTGACGCGCGGACACGCCACAGGGGTTCCGCATGCCGAGACGGGTCACGGGAGCGTGGGGGTGGGCAGGGGCGCCCAGGTGATCGGCGCGCCCGAGAGGATCTGCGCGATGAGCACCGCCGACACGGCCAGCAGCACGACGGTCGCGACGAGCGCGCCGGTGCGCCCAGGCGCGACGACCGCGAGCACGCGGCGGGCGCCGATCCGGGTCATGAGCGACAGCGGCCCCCACCAGACCACGGCGGCGCCGAGCAGGACGATCGACCCGACCAGGATCGACGCGGTCAGGCCCTGCGGCTCCTGGCCGGAGGGCGAGCCGTCGACCACCCAGTGCCCCTCGCCGATGAGCCACCAGGACACCCCCAGCAGGATGACGACCACGCTGACGCCCACCACCACCGACGGGATGAGGCCGACGAGCGCCCGCAGCAGGTGCCACGGACCCGTGGCCAGCGCGACCGCGCCGTCCGAGCGCCGCACGCCGGCCCGTTCGCGCCGCCCGTACATCGCCTCGACCGTCGAGCCCACGGTGCGCACGACGACCACGAGCAGCACGAAGACGATCAGCGTGACGCCCGGGTAGAGCGCGCCGGCCGAGCCCAGCAGGAGGCCGGCCGCCAGCAGGGTGCCCCACCGCCGACGGGCCGGCGGGCGCAGGTACCCGGACCCCTCCGGCTCGGGCTCCTCGGACGCGTCGAGGTCCTCGTTGATCYACTCGACCCCGTCCGGGTCCTCGTCCCAGTCCTCCTCGACGGCACCCGCGGACTGCTCCGTCGGATCGAACGCGCGGGTGCGGCCGTCGTTGGCCGCGACCACCGGGGCGACGACCGCGGCGGGCAGGGCCGGGTTCGGCGTGGCCACGGTCGGCTGCTCCGTCGGGAGCACCGTGGTGCCGACGAGGTCGTCGGCGACGAGCACCGCGGTCGCGGTCTCGTCGGCGATCGACTCGCCCTCCGCCGCGACCAGCGTGAGGGCCGCGACGACGTCCTCCGGCGCGATGCGGTCGGCGGCGGCGGGCGCGAGGGCGCGGGTGAGCGTGGCGGTGGTGAGCGGGCCGAGCCCCTCGAGGTCGACGTCCCCCGAGCGCGCCCGGGCGAGGACGGCCTCGAGCGGTCGGCTGCCGAACGGGTCGCGTCCGGTCGCCGCGAACGCGAGGATCGCGGCCCAGCCCCAGAAGTCGGAGCCCGCGTCGGGCTCGTCGCCGTCCAGGAGCTCGGGCGCGAGGTAGCCCGGGGTCCCGATGACCAGGCCCTCGGCGGTGAGGCGGGAGTCGTCGGCCGCCTGGGCGATGCCGAAGTCGATGAGCACGGGGCCGTCGTCGCCCACGATGACGTTGGACGGCTTGAGGTCGCGGTGCACCACCCCTGCGCCGTGCACGGCCTCGAGCGCGTCGCGCAGACCCTCGGCCAGGTCCAGCAGCTGCTCGGCGTCCAGCGGGCCGCGCTCACGCACGTGCTCCTCGAGGTTGTCGCCGGGCACCAGCTCGGTGACCAGGAACGCCTCGGTGGAGTCGGCCTCGGCGTCGAGGATCGCTGCCACGCCCGGGTGGCGGAGCTTCTGCAGCGCGTGCACCTCGCGGCGGAGCCGGTCGCGCGCGACGGCGTCGGACCCGATGTGCGGGTGGAGGAGCTTGAGCGCGACCGCGTCGCCGCCGCCGTCGACGGCCCGGTAGACGGTGCCCATGCCTCCGGAGCCGAGGGGCGCGACGACGGTGTATCCGCCGATCTCCGACCCCGGTGCCAGACCGATCCGCTCCATCCCCGCACCGTAGCGGGACCCCCGAGCGCACCGCCCGACAACGCGCTGACCGGGCTCGTCGCGTCCTGCACAGATAGGGTCGGACAGACCCGAGGAGTTGATCACGTGCCTTCTGACGTGCCCGCGCACGGCTATGACTTCGTCGTCGTCGCGAACCGTCTTCCCGTCGATGTGAGCCTCGGCGACGACGGGGAACCCACCTGGACCCGGTCCCCCGGCGGGCTCGTCACGGCCCTCGCGCCCGTGATGGCGAGCACGTCCGGCGCGTGGGTGGGCTGGGGCGGGTCGCCCGACCTCGAGCTCGACCCGTTCGACGTCGACGGCACCGAGCTGATCCCCGTGGTGCTCACCGAGGACGACCTCGAGAAGTTCTACGAGGGCTTCTCCAACGACACGCTGTGGCCGCTGTACCACGACGTCATCGAGCCCCCGGCGTACCACCGGCAGTGGTGGGAGGCGTACCAGCGCGTCAACCAGCGGTTCGCCGAGGCGACGGCCGCCCAGGCCGCCCGCGGCGCCACCGTGTGGGTGCACGACTACCAGCTGCAGCTGGTGCCGAAGATGCTGCGGGAGCTGCGGCCGGACCTGCGGATCGGCTACTTCCACCACATCCCGTTCCCGCCGCTCGAGCTGTTCGCGCAGCTGCCGTGGCGGGTGCAGGTGGTCGAGGGGCTGCTCGGCGCCGACCTCGTGGGCTTCCAGCGCCCGGGCGACGCGGCCAACTTCGTCCGGGTGGTGCGTCGGCTCACCGACCTGACCACGCGCGGGCAGATGGTGACGCTGTCGGAGGCCGAGGGGCACCGGGGACCCGGCCGGCACGTGCGCGCGGCCGCCTTCCCCATCTCGATCGACTCCCACGCCTTCGACGAGCTGGCCCGCACGGACGAGGTCCAGGAGCGCGCGAAGCAGATCCGGCGCGAGCTGGGCGACCCCGAGTACCTGCTGCTGGGCGTCGACCGGCTCGACTACACCAAGGGCATCCGGCACAGGATCAAGGCCTACGGGGAGCTCCTCGAGGAGGAGCGGCTGTCGCCGCAGAGCACGACGCTGGTGCAGGTGGCCAGCCCGAGCCGCGAGAACGTGGGCGCCTACCAGACGCTGCGCGACGACGTGGAGCTGCTGGTCGGCCGCATCAACGGCGACCACGGCCAGGTGGGCCACGCGCCCGTGCAGTACCTGCACCAGTCGTTCCCCATGGAGGAGATGGCGGCGCTGTACCTGGCGGCCGACGTCATGCTGGTCACGGCCCTGCGCGACGGGATGAACCTGGTGGCCAAGGAGTACGTCGCCGCCCGGTCCGACGACCGCGGCGCCCTGGTCCTCTCCGAGTTCACCGGCGCGGCCGACGAGCTGACGGGAGCCATCCTGGTGAACCCGCACGACATCGACGGCATGAAGGACGCGATCACGTACGCCGTGCACCTGGACGCCCGCGAGTCCCGCAAACGCATGCGCCGGCTGCGGCGCCGCGTTCTCGGGCACGACGTCGTGGCCTGGTCGGAGGACTTCCTCGCGGCTCTCAACTCGGTGCCCGTGCGAGCCGACCGTGGCTGAGGACCTGGTGCGCACCCTCACGGAGCTCGCGGCGGACCACGGTCGCCGGCCCGTGCTCGTCGCGCTCGACTTCGACGGGACGCTCGCGCCGCTGCAGGACGACCCGTCGGCGTCGCGCATCCTCCCCGAAGGCGTCGACGTGCTGGCCCGCCTGGCCGGCACCGACGGCGTCGCGCTGGCGCTCGTGTCGGGGCGGTCGATGAACGACCTGCACGAGCTCGCGCAGGTCCCGTCGGGCACGTTCCTCATCGGTAGCCACGGCGCCGAGCGCGCCCGCGTCACCACGTGGGGCCTGGACCGGGACGTCGTCCAGCTGAGCGACGAGCAGGCGGACCGGCTCGCGTCGCTCGGCGCCGAGGCGGCGCGGATCGCCCGGGGTCGCGACGGCGTGTGGGTGGAGACCAAGCCGACCGCCGTCGTCGTGCACACGCGGCTCGCCGAGGACGCCGTCGCGCGGCCGGCCGAGCAGGAGGCCATCGCGCTCGGCGAGCGCCTGGGCTCGGGCGTGCTGCACGGCAAGGACGTCGTCGAGATCTCCGTGCTCACGGCCAGCAAGGGCGAGGCGCTGACGGCGCTGCGGGACGAGCTCGGCGCGCCCGTCGTGCTCTACGCGGGCGACGACGTCACCGACGAGCACGCGTTCACGGCCCTCCGTCCCGACGACGTCACCGTCAAGGTCGGCACCGGCGAGACCGCGGCGCGGTTCCGCGTCGACGGCCCGGAGGAGATGGTGGCGGCCCTGGCCGCCCTCGCCGACGCCCTCTGAGCCGTCTCCTGGTCGACGGCAGGACGCAGGCGTAGCGTGCGCCTCATGCCCGGCCGGATGCACGAGGTCGAGCTCGTCGAGGCTGCGGACGAGCCCGCGCGCTACCGGTCGGCCTCGTCGCCCCGCTCCTGGACCTCGCGGGCGCCCCAGCACGTCGACGTCGAGCTCGACGACGACGTCGACGCCCAGGAGCGCGACGACGACGACCGCCACGTGGTCGCCGCCCGCACGTGGCTGCGCCGGCACGGCCGCCGGCTCGTTCCCGTCGCGGCCGCGCTGACCGTCGTGCTCGTCGCCACCCAGGTCACCATGAACCACCGGGAGACGGCGCGCCTGGCCGCCCTCGCGGCGATCCCGGGTGTCGTGCCGCCCGCCGACGCGTCGATCGGCGTGCTGTGGCGGGCCGACGCGCGGCTCGGCGCCGCGCTGCGGTCCGGCGCCGTCGTGTCCGGGACCCTGGTCGGCGGGGTCCAGGACGCCGACGGTGCGCTCTCGCTCGTCGGCCTGGACCCCGACACGGGCGACAAGGCGTGGACGACGCCCGTCGACCTGCCCGACCCGCCGCAGCCGACCGTCGGGGCGAGCCCCTCGGTGTGGGTCTCCTGCACGGCCTTCCCCCACGGCGGCTCACCCGTCGCCGGCTGCGTCGCGCAGCCGTACGGCGGCGACGCCGTGCTCGGCGTCCCGGCGTCGTCGGTCTGGGTGGTCGACCCCGCCGACGGCACCGTCCTGGCCCACCGCACCGTGTCCGGCACCACGGGGATCACGTTCACGGACGACGACCTGGTCGTCGCCGAGCGCGTGTCCGACGACGGCTCGCCGGCCCCGTCCGACGCGTCGTCCGTCCGGTGGGCGGTCACCGCGAGCGACGTCGTCACCAGCGACACCACGTGGACCTGGACCAGCCCGCCCGTCGACGTGCTCGGCCGCGAGGACGGCCCGGACGCGTCGTCCGCCACCCTGTCCGCGGCGCTGCAGACGGTCGACGACGACGTCGTGGTGACCGTCGACGAGCACGCCTGGGTGCTGACCAGCGACGGGAAGCTGAGGCGAGACATCCCGCTCCAGCCCGGATCGTGGCTCGGGCCCGCCCGGGCCGGGGTGTACCTCGAGAACGTGTGGACCTCGTCCGACCGGTACCAGGGCACCGTGCTCCTGCCGGACGGCACCGAGATCCCGGTCGACGAGGCCGCCGGCTATCTCTCCGTCGACGACGGCTCGGCGCCGGGGGTGTTCTTCACGGTCGGCTCGAGCGAGTCCGGCGCCGACCGCCTCACGGCCCGGTCGGCGCGCACGGGCCAGGACCTCTGGCGCCTGCCGGGGCAGATCGTCACGGGGTTGCTGCTCGACGGCACGCTCTACGTCGCGATGTCGAACGCGCTCGTCGCCGTCGACGCGACGACGGGTGACGTCCGGTGGCGCACGCCGCTCGACCACGCGCCGGAGCAGCTCTCGACGGACGGCCGCTACCTGCTGGTCCCCGGCCTCGGCGTGACGCTGCAGGCGTTCGCGCTGCGCGACGGCTCGCTCGCCTGGCAGAAGGATCTCGCCGCGGAGGTGGCCGGCGACCGGGATCCCGTGTTCGTGCAGGGTTTCCAGTCGGGCTGGCACGACCCCCGGCTCTACGTCTGGATGGACAGCGGCGCGGTCGCGGTCCTCGGCTGAGCGCCCGCACCATGAGCCTGTACCCCGGTCACCTCGCCCTCGTCGAGCTCGACGAGCCGGACGCCGGTGGGCTCGCCGACGGCCCGCGCACCGCCGGGCTGCTGCCGGCCTGGCTGCGTCGGCACGCGGCGACCGTGGCCGGGGCGGCCGCGCTGCTGGTGCTCGCGCTGGTCGGCGCCCAGGCGGCGCTCGACACCCGCGAGCGCGAGCGCCTCGCCTCCCTGGCCGACGTCCCCGGCGTGCTGAGCCCCCTGCACGACCCGCCCGCCGCGCTGTGGCAGTGGGCCCCGACCGCGGGCACCCTGCTGGCCGGCGACCAGGAGGGCCGGTGGGCCATCGGCGCCCTGTACCACGCGGGCGGCGTCGACCTGCGGGGCACCGACCCCGACACGGGCGACGTCCTGTGGTCGGTACCGTTCTCGCTCGACGCCGCGCTGCCGCCCGGCGGCCGCTCCGAGTTCCCGTCGGTCTGGGTGCGCTGCACGGGCCTGGCGGCGTCCGCGGCCCCCGTCGCCGTGTGCTCCGCCGAGGTGTCGCCGGTCGGCTCGGCCGGGGCCGTCACGCCGCTCGTCGTGCTCGACCCGACCGACGGCCGGGTGCTCGCGACCCCCGCGGTCGCCGMCGGCTCCCTGTGGTCCACCGCCGGTTCCGACCTGGTGGTCGCCGCACCCGAGMCCGACGACGCCGGCGGCGTGCGCTGGACCCTCACCGCGACCGACCCRACCACCGGCGCGGCCGCGTGGCGGCGGACGACGCCTGTGGTGCCGCGGGTCCATGAGGTGCTGGTCGGCGACGTCGCCATCCGGTCCGTCCCCGCGCTGACCGGCGACGCCGACCGGGTGCTGCTGACCGACAGCGGGCACGCGTGGCTGTTCGGCACCGACGGTGCGCCGCGCGGGGACGTCACCGTCGCGACCGACGGCTCGGCCACGCTCGCCCGCGCCGACACCCTGGTGTGGACGCCGTGGCAGAGCCGCGCCATCCCGGCCGGCATCCTCGTGACCCGGGACGGCACGCGCGTGGCGGTCGGCGAGACCCCGGCGTCGCTGGCGGTCGACGACGGCAGCGCGTCCGGCACGGTGCTGCTCACGGACACCACCGCGGGGACCACGCTCGTGGCCCGCGACGCGTCCACGGGCGACGAGCTGTGGCGCACCGACGGGCTCACCTCGGAGCCCCTCCTTGTCGACGGCGTCGTCTACCTGCCGGGGGTCGACGACGTGGTCGCGGTCGACGCGCGGTCCGGCGAGCGCCGGTGGCGGACGGACGTCGGCGCGGTCCCGCTCTACCTCGGCACCGACGGCACGCACGTCGTCGTCCTCACCCCCGACCGCACGATGCGCGCGCTGGGCATGACCGACGGGCGGCCGGCCCGCGTCGCGGACGTGGCGACCCTGCTGTCCGACGACCCGGGCGGCGTCTCGGCGGTCAGCGAGTACGCGGGGAGGCTGCTCATCCGGTTCCGCGACGGGCGCAGCCTGGTCGTCGGCTGACGCCTCGGCGCCTCTCGGCGGATGTGTCACACGTCACTGCGCGGTGTGGTCGGTCCGCACCGGTATGGCATGATGACCGCGGGCGACGGAGGATCCCCTCCTCCCGATCCCGTGTCATCGAGGACACTCTTGACACTCTTCACTACGGATCGTCCGGCACGTACCTGCCGGTGAAGGGATTGATCAGCCATGGCAACGGTCACTTTTGACAAGGCTTCCCGGGTCTACCCGGGCACCGAGCGCCCCGCGGTCGACGCGCTCGACCTGCACATCGAGGACGGCGAGTTCCTCGTCCTCGTCGGCCCCTCCGGTTGTGGCAAGTCCACCTCGCTCCGCATGCTCGCGGGCCTCGAGGACGTCAACGCGGGCCGCATCCTCATCGGCGACCGCGACGTCACGGACGTCCAGCCGAAGGACCGCGACATCGCGATGGTCTTCCAGAACTACGCGCTGTACCCGCACATGACGGTCGCCGACAACATGGGCTTCGCGCTCAAGATCGCCGGCACGCCGAAGGCGGAGATCCGCCAGCGCGTCGAGGAGGCTGCCAAGATCCTCGACCTCTCGCAGTACCTCGACCGCAAGCCGAAGGCCCTCTCGGGTGGCCAGCGTCAGCGCGTCGCCATGGGCCGCGCGATCGTCCGCTCCCCCCAGGTGTTCCTCATGGACGAGCCGCTGTCGAACCTCGACGCCAAGCTCCGCGTCCAGACCCGTACGCAGATCGCGTCGCTGCAGCGTCGTCTCGGTGTCACCACCGTCTACGTCACGCACGACCAGACCGAGGCCCTCACCATGGGCGACCGCATCGCGGTCCTCAAGGACGGCCTCCTGCAGCAGGTCGGCACGCCGCGCGACATGTACGACACCCCGGCCAACGTCTTCGTCGCCGGCTTCATCGGCTCGCCGGCCATGAACATCGGCACCTTCCCGGTGCTCGACGGCACCGCGAACCTGGGCCGCGCCCGCGTCGCCGTGCCGCGCTCGGTCATCGGGCAGTTCACCGAGGACGACCGCAACCACATCACGGTCGGCTTCCGCCCCGAGTCCGTCGACGTCGTGCCCGAGGGCACCCCGGACGGCATCCCGATCATCGTCAACATCGTCGAGGAGCTCGGCTCCGACGCGTTCGTCTACGGCTCGCTCACCAACGAGTTCGGCCGCGCGGACTCGGTGCACTCCGGTGCCGGCGACGCCCAGGTCATCGTGCGCGTCGACCCCCGCCAGGTTCCTGGCAAGGGCGAGACGATCTTCATCCGGCTCCGCGAGGGCGAGACGCACCTCTTCCACGCGGGCTCGGGCGAGCGCATCGCCGTCTGACCTCAGCACGTCCTGCCCAGGGCGGCGTCGGCTCCGGCCGACGTCGCCCTGTGGTTTTCCGGCGGGGACCTGTCGGGGTTCTCTGAGAGGATCGAGCCCATGAGCCCGACGCCGCAGCGCCTCCAGATCACCGCGGCCTCCCCCGACCCCGCGCTCCTGGACCTGCCGTGGGACGTCCCCCTCGAGGACTGGCCGGCGGAGACGCTCGCCGCCCTGCCCCGCGGCATCTCGCGGCACATCGTGCGGTTCGCCAAGCTCTCCGGCCGCGTCATCGCCGTCAAGGAGATCGGCGAGACCGTCGCCTACCGCGAGTACGAGCTCCTGCGCCAGCTCCGCCGCCTCGACGTCCCGTCCGTCGAGCCCGTCGGCGTCATCACCGGTCGGCGGGACCCCGACGGCGAGCCCCTCGAGGCCGTGCTGATCACGCAGCACCTGCAGTTCTCGCTGCCCTACCGCGCGCTGTTCAGCCAGTCCCTGCGCCCCGACACCGCGACCCGCCTCATCGACGCCCTCGCCGTGCTGCTCGTCCGGCTGCACCTGGCCGGCTTCTACTGGGGCGACGTCTCCCTGTCGAACACCCTGTTCCGCCGCGACGCCGAGACGTTCGCCGCGTACCTCGTGGACGCCGAGACGGGCGACCTGCACGACAAGCTGTCCGACGGGCAGCGCGGCTACGACCTCGAGGTCGCCCGGGTCAACATCATCGGCGAGCTCATGGACCTGCAGGCCGGGGAGTTCCTCGAGGAGGACGTCGACGCCGTCGCCATCGGGGACGCGCTGGCCGAGCGGTACGGCGAGCTGTGGCGCGCGCTCACGGAGTCCGAGTCGTTCACGTTCGGCGACCGCTGGCGCGTCCAGGCCCGCATCGACCGCCTCAACGACCTGGGGTTCGACGTCGGCGAGCTCGACATCACCACGGACGTCGACGGCACCAGCGTGCGCATCCAGCCCAAGGTCGTCGACGCCGGGCACCACTCGCGGCGGCTCATGCGGCTCACGGGCCTCGACGTGCAGGAGAACCAGGCGCGCCGCCTGCTCAACGACCTCGACGAGTTCCGGGCCGCCACCGACCGCCAGCGGGACGACGAGTCGTTCGTCGCGCACGACTGGCTGACCGACATCTTCGAACCCGCCGTCCGCGCCGTCCCCCGCGAGCTGCGCGGCAAGCTGGAGCCCGCGCAGATCTATCACGAGCTGCTCGACCACCGCTGGTACCTGTCGGAGCAGGCGGGCCACGACGTGCCCATGCAGCAGACCGCGAAGAGCTACGTGAAGAACATCCTGCCCACCCGCCCCGACGAGCAGGCGATCCTGGGCGTGCAGGCCGGCGAGATCCCGGACACCGACATGATCCCGCGCGTGCGGCAGGACCAGATCGACGACGACGAGCTCATCGGCTAGACGCCGCGCTGGCGGGCCACCTCGAACAGCGCGATGCCCGCGGCGACGCCGGCGTTGAGCGACTCCACGGCCGACGCGATCGGGATGGACGCGATCGCGTCGCACTGCTCGCGCACCAGCCGCGAGAGGCCCTTGCCCTCGGAGCCGACCACGAGCACCAGCGGGTCGGTCGCGTAGGGCAGGTCGGTGATCGTGACGTCGCCGCCGCCGTCCAGCCCGACGACGAACACGCCCGCGGCCTTGAGCCCCTGCAGCGTCCGGACCAGGTTGGTCACGCGCGCGACGGGGACCCGCGCCGCGGCGCCCGCGGACACCTTCCACGCCGATGCCGTGACGCCGGCCGCGCGACGCTCGGGCACCAGCACGCCGTGCGCGCCGAACGCCCCGGCCGACCGCAGGACGGCGCCGAGGTTGCGGGGGTCGGTGACGCCGTCGAGAGCGACGATCAGCGCCGGCCGGTCGGACTCGGCCGCCGCGTCGAGCAGGTCCTCGTCGTCCGCGTACGCGTACGGCGGGACCTGGATCGCGACGCCCTGGTGGACCGATCCGTCCGTGAGCCGGTCGAGCTCCGCGCGGCTGACCTCGAGCAGCGGGTAGTTCGAGTTCCCGGCGACGCTGATGATCTCGCGGGTGCGGTCGTCGGCCTCCAGTCGGGCGGCGATGTACACGGTCGACACCGGGATGCCGGCGCGCAGGGCCTCGACCACCGAGTTCCGTCCGGAGACGATCTCGTGCGTCGAGCTCTTGCGGCCACCCTTGGAGCCGGCCGCGCTGCGGCTCGCCGACGCCTGCTGACGGCCCGACGTGCCCCGGGTGCCGGCGACCGCGCGGCGCTCCGCGGCGATCTTCGCCTTGTGCGCGGGGTGGTACTCGCGGTCCTCGGCCTTGGGCGTCGGACCACGCCCCTCGAGGGACCGGCGGTTCTTGCCGCCCGTGCCCGCGCTGGCGGTCTTCTTCGAGCTGCCCTTGCGGACCGCCCCGCGGCGCTCTGAGTTGCCGGCCATGTTCAGTTCTCCATTCTCTGGTCGAGCTGGTCCTGCGCTCCGCTGCGGGCGGGTGCCGCCTCGCGACCCCCACCCTCCACTCCGCTTCGGATCAGCTCTCCATCTGGTTGCTGTCGGAGCGTCCGGCGGCCAACGACCACCGCGCCCCCGTCGGTGAGTCCTCGACGACGACGCCGGCCGCCGCGAGGCGGTCCCGGATCGCGTCGGACGTGGCGAAGTCGCGTGCGGCACGGGCCTGCGCGCGGGCCTCGAGCTCGGCCGCGACCACCGACTCGAGCGCCTTGGCGTACCGGGCGTCCCCCCCGTGCGCGCGCCACTGCGGGCCGCCGGGGTCGAGGCCCAGGACGTCGAGCATGCCGCGCAGCACCACCATCGCGTCGCGCGCCTCGGCGAGGTCGCCCCGGGCGAGCGCCGAGTTGCCGCTGCGCAGGTGCTCGTGGACGACCGCGAGCGCGGCAGGGACGTTGAGGTCGTCGTCCATCGCGACGACGAACTCCTCGGGCAGCTCGACGCGCCCGACCTCGACGTCGTCGGCGGCGCCGACCTTCTCCGCGGCGCGCTCGACGAAGCCGGCGAGCCGGTCCCACGTCGCCTCGGCCTCGCGCAGGGTGTCGTCCGTCCACTCGAGCATGGAGCTGTACTGCACCGCCGTCATGGCGTACCGCAGGACCGACGCCCGCTCCTTGGCCAGGACCGCGGTGACCAGCAGCCCGTTGCCCAGCGACTTGCTCATCTTGGCGCCGCCCTGCGTGACCCAGCCGTTGTGCAGCCAGTACTGGGCGAACCCGTAGCCCGCCGCACGCGACTGCGCCTGCTCGTTCTCGTGGTGCGGGAAGCGCAKGTCGAGGCCGCCGCCGTGGATGTCGAAGGTGTCGCCGAGGTAGCGCTGGGCCATCGCCGAGCACTCCAGGTGCCAGCCCGGCCGGCCACGACCGAACGGGGTGTCCCACGCGGCGGTCGCCGGCTCCCCCGGCTTGGCGGCCTTCCAGAGCGCGAAGTCGCGGGGGTCGCGCTTGACGTCGTCGTCGACGGTGCCGTCGGGCGCCGGGATCATGTCGTCGACCCGCTGGTTGGTCAGCGCGCCGTACTCGGGGTAGCTGCGGACGTCGAACCACACGTCGCCGGCACCGGTCGTGTACGCGTGCCCCGTCTCGACCAGCCGGTCCATGAGCTCGACCATCGCCGGGACGTGGCCCGTCGCGCGCGGCTCGTGGCTGGGCGGCAGCACGCCGAGCGCGTCGTACGCCGAGGTGAACGCGCGCTCGTTCGTCGTCGCCCACGCCCACCACGGCTCGCCGGCGTCGGCGGCCTTCGCCAGGATCTTGTCGTCGATGTCGGTGACGTTGCGGATCAGCGTGACCTTGTTGCCCGACCGGCGCAGCCAGCGGACCAGGACGTCGAACGCGATGGCCGAGCGGAGGTGGCCGATGTGCGGCGGCGCCTGCACGGTGGCGCCGCACAGGTAGATGCCGACCTCTCCGGGCACGAGCGGGACGAAATCACGCACCGTCCGGGTCGCGGTGTCGAAGAGGCGCAGAGTCACGTGCCCAGGCTACCGGCGCGCCGCACCCCCGCCTTTCACGCCGCGACCGCCGCGCGCGGGCGATGACGGGCAGGAACGCACGCCCCACCCCGCAACGTCCGCGTACCTACGTGCTCCAGCCCCCACTTGCGCGGACGCTAGCGATCCACCGCCGCAACGTCCGCGTACCTACGTGCTCCAGCCCCCACTTGCGCGGACGCTAGCAATCCACCGCCGCAACGTCCGCGGACCTACGTGCTCCAGCGCCTACGTGCGCGGACGTTGCCGACCACGGCGTCGGCTCAGCCGAAGGTCTTCTGCTCGCCGCGGTACGTCGGGACGGTGGTCTCGAGGGTGGTGCCGCGGACCAGGTGCACCTGCTCGAAGCGCTCCATGACCTCGCCGGACTTGGCGTGCCGGAACCAGACCCGGTCGCCGACGCGTAGGTCGGCCCCACCGGAGAGCCGCAGCGGGGTCTGCACCTCGCCGGCGCCCTCGCGGCTGGTGAGCGCCAGCCCCGCGGGCCAGACGGGCCGCGGCTGGCGGGACTTGGTGGCGGGGCCGGAGGCGATGTACCCGCCGCCGAAGGCCGTGGCGAACCCCGGCCCGGGGATCCGGACCACGTCGAGCCCGAAGAACGCGGCGGGCCGGGGGGTGAACGAGCGGTAGGCGTCGAAGAGCGTGGGCACGAACAGGCCGGAGCCGGCGGTGACCTCGGTGACGACGGGGTCGGCCGCGCTGGTGGCCACGGAGCCGGAGCCGCCGGAGTTCACGAGCGTCAGCGGATGGCCAGCCGCGGCCTCGACGGCGGCGACGACGGCGGCGCGGCGGGTGGCCAGGTCGGCGATCGACAGGCGCTTGACGGCGCGGACGGCGGGCGACGAGTCGGGCAGGCCCGCCACCTGCGCCTCGTAGAACATGACGCCGACCACGTCGACCCCGGGCCGCGCCGCGATCGCGGCGGCGAGGGCACCGGCGTCGGCGGCGGAGTGCACGGGCGATCGCCGCACGCCCAGGTGGGCAGCGATGGGTCCGAACCGGATCTTGAGCGACGCGTCGACGTCGAGGCACAGGCGCAGCGTGGCCCCGTGGGCCTGCGCGGCGCGGGCGGCGAGCTCGACCTGGGCGACGTCGTCGACCATCAGCGTGACGGCCGCGGCGGCGACGGGGTCGGCCGCGAGCGCGTCGAGGGCACCGGTGTCGACGGTCGGGTAGCCCAGCAGGACGTCGTCGACACCCTGCCCGACCAGCCAGAGCGCCTCACGCAGCGAGTACCCCATGACGCCGGCGAAGCCGGGCTGCGCGAGCACCCGCTCGAGCACGTGCCGCACGCGGACGGACTTGCTGGCCACGCGGATGGGCGTCCCGCCGGCACGTCGCACGAGGTCGGCGGCGTTGGCGTCGAGGGCGTCGAGGTCCACGACGGCGAGCGGCGCGGGAAGGTCGTGCGTCGCCTCGTCGAGGCGATCGCCGAGCGTGCGGGTCATGCGTCTGCTCCAGCGGTCACGGGGGCCTCATGCTGCCGCACGACGCCGAAGCGGCCCGCGAGGACCGCCACGGCGATCACGAGGACGGCCGGGACCGCGAAGCCCCAGCGGAGGTTGGACTGGCTGCCGATCACGCCGACGAACACGCCGCCGAGCACGGCACCCACGTAGTTGAAGCCGTTCAGGCGGGCGACGACCGCGTCCGCGTGCCCGGGGGCGAGCTCCCCGGCGGCCGAGAAGCACAGGGGCGCGATCAGGCCGAGGCCCGCGCCGGCGACCGCGAACCCGAGCACGGCCTGCCCGGGCGCCTGGCTGGTGAGGACGAGCAGGAGCCCGGCGGCACCCACGAGCGACGCGACGCGCACGACGGTCGCGCGGCCCCAGCGGCGGACGCACGGGTCACCAGCGAGGCGCGAGACGAGCGTCATGGCCAGGTAGGCCGCGTACCCGAGCTTGGTGATGGTGCCGGTGGTGTCCAGCACCTCGTGCATGAAGATCGGGCTCCACGTGGAGACCGCCTGGTCGTTCACGTAGTACGCCACCACGCCGAGCCCGAGCAGCAGCAGGGGTCCCCACGGGATCGGGGGCTTGACCGGGTCGATGCGCGGCTCGGCCGGCGAGGCGGGCGCGACGACCGCGTCCGCGGGAGCGACGCGCTCGCGCCAGGAGCCGCGCCAGACGACGACGGACGTCGCGGCGGCGACGACGGTCCCGAGGAGCAGCGTGAAGGCGACCGGGTCGGTGGAGACGCGCCCGGTCGAGACGGCGATGAGCAGGGTGCCGACGATCCCGCCGACGGACCACGAGGCGTAGAAGCTGGTGAGCAGCGACTTCCCGTAGATGCCCTGGACGGCTACCGCCTGCATGTTGGTGCCCGCGTCGACCATGCCGAGGCCCACGCCGTACAGGGCGAACCCGCAGGCGAGGACGACGAACGTGGGCGCGACCGCCACCACGACCACGGCGGTCGCGACGACGACCAAGCCGGTGCCGAGGACGGCGCGGCTTCCGCCCGGGGTACGCGCGATCCGGTCGGCGACGAGCGTGCCCACGCCGGCCATGACGCAGACGCCGAGGATCACCGCGGAGATGGTGAGGTCGTCGATGCCGTAGCGGTCCTTGAACGAGTCAAGGCTCGTCAGGATCATCGCGAAGACGAATCCCTGGGCGGCGAACCCGAGCGAGCCGGCGACGCGGGCACGCCGGGCGACGGACGGCACGGACGCCGGGTGCGCCGCCGGCGCGTCGGGCACGGGCGCGCTCACGCGGGCGTCGTCGGGGCAGGCTCGAGCTCGTCGTCGGGCGCGAGTGCGGCCGGGACGGCCATCGTGGCGAGGAACCTGCCGAAGCCCTGCAGACCCAGGCGCGCGGTCTCGGAGTCGCCGTCCACCAGCCACGCGAGCGAGAAGCCGTCGACCACCGCGACGATCGACCGCGCCAGCGTGGCGCGCGGCACCGCCCAGCCGACGCCGGCAGCGCGCTCGACCAGGTCGAGCACCTGCTCGGCGGCGGCCCACTGGCCGCGGTACTGCTCGATGGCCACCTGGTTCAGCTCGGGGTGGCGCAGCGAGGACGTCGTCAGCTCGTAGGAGAGCAGCTGGGGACCGCGCGAGTCCTGGATCCCCGCCCAGAGCGCGTCGATCACGTTCTCGATGACGCTCTCGGTGCTGGCCGCCTCCTCGGGGAGCTCGCCCAGGCTGCGCTCGAGGTTGGCCGACGTGATGGCGTGGGCCATGGCGCGCAGCAACTCGTCCTTGTCCTGGAAGCAGTAGTGCACGACTCCCAACGAGACACCCGCCTCCGCGGCGACGGCGCGCACGGTGGCCGCCTCGATGCCGTCCCGGCTCGCGACGGCGAGCGCAGCCTCGATCAGCTGCTCGCGCCTCTCGGCCACAGGCAAGCGGTTCATGAAGGGTCCCCTCCCTCAGTGCGACGGCCCCACCGACGGTCGACCACCGGTGGCGAGGCCGACGCCTCCCCAGTGCACAGTTCAATATCCCTTGTCACGATAGTCAAGGACCTGGCGCACTTGACTTGGACAACTGCCCAGTTGCACCCTCTGTCGTATGGGAAGACTGCCGGCCGCCGGCGCCTGGCAGAACTGGGCACGCACCGCGAGCGCAACGCCGCAGCGCGTGCTGTACCCCGGTGACCTGGACGAACTGGTCGCAACCGTACGAAACGGGGCGGCCGACGGCCTGCGGGTCCGCGCAGTGGGTGGCGGCCACAGCTTCACCCCCGTGGCGGTCACCGACGGGGTGCACCTGCGGCTCGACTCGCTGGACACGTTCGAGCGTGTCGCACCCCAGTCGGACGGCACCACGCACGTCACCGTGGGCGCCGGGATCAAGCTAGGTGCCCTGAACGCCCGGCTGGCGGAGCAGGGCCTGGCCATGCGCAACCTGGGCGACATCGACAAGCAGTCGATCGCCGGCGCCATCTCGACCGGCACCCACGGCACCGGGTCCCGGCTCGGCGGCCTGGCCACGCAGGTGGTGGGCGCACGCCTGGTCACGGCGACGGGTGACGTCGTCGAGACGTCCCGCACGCAGCAGCCCGAGCTGTTCGAGCTGGCGCGGCTGGGCCTCGGGAGCGTCGGCGTGCTCGCCGCGGTGACCCTCGAGGTCGTGCCCGCGTTCCGGCTGGAGGCGCGCGAGGAACCGTGGGCGCTGGAGGCCGTGCTCGAGCAGCTCGACGGCCCCGACGGCCTGGTCGAGGTCAACGACCACTTCGAGTTCTACTGGTTCCCGCACACCCGGCGGGCGCTGACCAAGCGCAACAACCGCGTGGCCGACGACGTCGAGCGGCCGCTGCACCCCGTGCGCGGCTGGGTGGACGACGAGCTGCTCTCCAACGCCGTGTTCTCGCTCGCGAACGGCGTGGCCACCCTGATGCCGTCGACCACCGCGTCGATCAACGGGTTCGCCGCCCGCGCGCTCAGCTCGCGCCGCTACACCGCGCCGTCGGCCGAGGTCTTCGTGTCGCCACGGCGGGTGAAGTTCCGCGAGATGGAGTACGCCATCCCGCGCGACCGGCTGCTCGAGGTGCTGCAGGAGATCGACGCCTGGATCGAGTCGAGCGGCGAGCGTGTGCCGTTCCCGGTCGAGGTCCGGTTCGCCGCGGCCGACGACCTGTGGCTCTCCACCGCGCACGGTCGGGAGACCGCCTACGTCGCCGTGCACCAGTACGTGCGCCTGCCGTACGCGCGGTACTTCGCGGCCGTCGAGCGGATCGTGGCGCAGGTGGGCGGTCGGCCGCACTGGGGCAAGATGCACTGGCTCGAGGCCGAGCAGCTGGGCGCCCTCTACCCGCGCTTCGCCGACGCCCAGCGCGTCCGCGCCGAGGCCGACCCCGAGGGCGTGTTCAGCAACGCGTACCTGGAGCGGCTGCTGGGAAGCGGGGAACGCCGCGCGGCGTAGCTTCGCGCGGGTGGTCGATCACAGCGCGGCGTAGCTTCGCGCGGGTGGTCGATCACAGCGCCGCGTAGCTTCGCGCGGGTGGTCGATCACAGCGCGGCGTAGCTTCGCGCGGGTGGTCGAATACAGCGCTGCGCAGCTTCGCGCGGGTGGTCGACCAGGTGCTCAGCGCCTGGCCACCGTCGACCCCCGAATCACCAGGCGGCCGGACACGTACTCCGTGCCGGACCCGATGTCGACGCCGTCCAGGGCGGCGAACACCCGCTGCGCCGCGGTGCGTCCGAGCTGCTGCAGGTTCGCGTCGATGCTGGTGAGCTCCGGGCGGGCGTTGGTGGTCAGCACCTCCCAGTTGTCGAACCCCATCACGGCGAGGTCGCCGGGGACGGACCGCTGCAGGTCCCGGGCGGTGTCGAGCGCGCCGCGGGCGATCTGGTCGGAGCCGCAGAGCACGGCGTCGACGTCGGGGTGCCGGGCGAGCAGCATCGCGGTGGCGTCGCGCCCCCACCGCTCGGACCACTCGCTGTACATGACGTCCCCGACCAGCTCGAGGCCGGCGGCGTGCAGGCCCGCGGTGACGCCGGCGGCCCGGTCGCGTGCCGCGGCGTAGGCGTGCTCGCCCGTGATGTGCGCGATGCGGGTCCGTCCGCAGGCCACGAGGTGCTCGACCGCGATGCGGCCGGCGCTCACGTTGTCGGGCGTGATCGACAGGTCGGAGGCGTCGTCGGACGGGGCGTACGCGTAGACGACGGGCACGGGGATGTCGTGGCCGAGCGACGGGCGCGGGTCGGTCTGCCGGCCCACGACGATGAGCCCGTCGACGCGGCGGCTGAGCAGCGCCCGCAGGTGGTACTGCTCGCGGATGGTGTCGCCGCGCGCGTCGCAGAGGAACACGTTGACCTGTCCCGCCCCGAACGCGTCCTCGGCGCCCATGAGGATCGGGATGACGAACCGGCCCTCGAGGTCGCTGGTGAGCAGGCCGACGGTGCCCGTGCGGCCGGCGAGGAGGCCGCGGGCGAGCGGGTTGGGGCTGAACGACAGCCGGTCCGCGGCCTCGATCACGCGCTGCCGGGTGGTGTCCTTGACCTGGTCCCTGCCGTTGAGCGCCTTCGAGGCCGTGGCCACGGACACGCCGGCGAGGCGGGCGACGTCGGAGAGCGTCACCGCACGAGCGGGTTCTGAGCGTGCCACGGGCCCCCTCCCAGCGTGCGGCTCGGCGTCGACGCGACGCCGGCGTCGCGTTCGTGATCGAACTGTAACCGCCACACCCCGTTGACGCGCCACCCACCGCCGAACTATCTTCAGAAAACCTTTTCGGCGAGTTTCGGAATCCGCTCGGTTCGACGACGAGCCCGCTGGTGCGCAGGTCCGGGCACCCGCGGGTCGACGAGAGCTCGATCGTCCGGCCCGCCCGATCCTCGCGAACCGATAAGGGTTTCGTCCCATGACCCCCGGGGTGCCGACGGCGGCACCCGCTCGACGAAGAGCACGAGGAGAGCCCCATGAGGATCACCCGCACCCGGTCGGCAGGCACCCGCCTGGCCGCCGGGGTCGTGACGGCAGGCCTGCTGGTCGGCCTCGCGGCATGCACCAGCGCCAAGGACGACACCAGCACGGGCGGCAGCACCGCTGACGTCACGGCCGGCACCGACGGCACCGACGACGGCACCAAGCTCACCCTGTGGACCCGCGCCCCGCTGGAGAAGCAGGCCAAGCTGCTGGTCGCGGCGTACAACGACTCGCACAAGAACCAGGTCGAGCTCACCGTCGTCCCCAACGACGACTACGTCGCCAAGGTCGGCGCCGCGGCCGGCTCGGGCGGCCTGCCCGACCTGTTCGCCGCGGACATCGTCTACGTCCCGAACTGGGTCAAGCAGGGCCTGTTCCAGGACATCACCGCCCAGATCGACGCGCTGCCGTACAAGGACGCGATCAACAAGGGCCACCTCACCGCCGGCACCCAGGACGGCAAGGAGCACGTGCTGCCGTTCGTCCTCGACCTGTCGATGCTGTTCTGGAACAAGGACCTCTACAAGGAGGCGGGCCTCGATCCCGAGACCCCGCCGGCCAACATGACCGAGTACGTCGCCAACGCCAAGGCGATCCAGGCCCTGAACAAGCCGGACACCTACGGCACGGCGACGGGTCTCAACTGCGGCGGCTGCCTGGTGTTCACCTGGTTCCCGTCGGTCTGGGCCGACGGCGAGCAGGTCATGAACGAGGACGGCACGGAGTCGCTGCTCAACAGCGACACGGCCAAGGAGATCTACTCCGGCTGGAAGGACATGTGGGACTCGGGCGCCGTGCTCCCGTCCTCCAAGGACGAGGCCGGACCCACGTGGACCGCGGGCTTCACCGAGGGCAAGGTCGGCCAGATGCTCTACCCGGCGACGCTGCTCTCCTCCACGACCGGCTTCGACGTCGGCGTGGCCGGGATCCCGGGACCGAAGGGTGGCGGGTCGACGTTCGTCGGCGGCGACGGCATCGGCGTCTCGAAGGACTCGAAGAACGCCGCCCAGGCGTGGAACTTCCTGTCCTGGATGATGTCCGAGGACGCCCAGGTGGGCGTGCTGGCCAAGGACAACGACGTCGTGTCGCGCAGCGACCTGGCCGACAACCAGTACTCGTCGCAGGACCCGCGCCTCATCACGATCAACGAGGTCGCCGGCAAGGGCGACACCCCCGTCGCGCTCAACTTCCAGCAGGCGTTCAACGCGCCGAACAGCCCCTGGCTGACGCTGGTGCGCAACGCGGTGCTGGGTGACGGGAGCTCGGTCGACACGGACAACGACGAGATCACCGCGGTCCTCGGCCAGTAGTCCGCTCGGTCCGCTCGTCCGGTGGGTGTCGTAGGGCACGACGACACCCACCGGTCGGGCCGCCACGCCCCCAGCACCACACGAGAGGCCTCCCCACCATGACCGTCCAGACGGCCGCCCCACCCCGGGCGGCGACCCCGCCGACCCGGCGCCGCAGGAACGGGTCCCGCCTGCGCGGCTGGGCCTACGCGTCGCCGACCGCGCTGTTCGTCCTCGTCCTGTTCGTCGTCCCGCTGGGACTCGTCTTCCGGATGAGCGCCTCGAAGTGGCCGCTGCTGACGGGCGACCAGGGGATCAACTTCCCCGACAACTACACCAACGCCGTGCAGAACCGGTTCTTCGTGGACTCGGTGCTGTTCACCCTGAAGTACACGGTCCTCGCCACGATCCTGCTCATCGCGCTCGGTCTCGGGCTCGCGCTGCTGGTGCAGGAGTCCACGCGCTGGAAGGGGTTCCTGCGCACGTCGTTCCTGGTGCCCAGCGCCCTGGGCCTCGCGTCGGCGTCCCTGCTCTTCTACGTCCTGTACTCGCCGCTCGCCGGCCCGCTGGCGCCCTTCATGGAGCGCATGGGATGGAGCTTCCTGGGCACGCCCAACGCGGCGCTGGCGTCGACGCTGTTCCTCATCGTGTGGCGGTACGCCGGCTTCTACATGCTGCTCATGCTGGTGGGGCTGCAGTCGATCCCGAGCGACATCTACGAGGCCGCCCGCATGGACGGCGCCAGCCGGTGGAACACCTTCAGCCGGATCACGATCCCGCTGCTCAAGCCCACGCTCGCGCTGACCACGATCCTGTGCGTCACGGGGTCGCTGCTCGCGTTCGAGCAGTTCTACATCCTCACCAAGGGCGGCCCGGACAACAGCACGATCACCGTGGTCCAGCTCATCTACTCGGTGGCGTTCCAGGGCCAGAACGACCTCGGCGTCGCCGCGGCGCTCTCGGTCATCGTGCTGGCCGCGCTCGTGGTCATCAACGTCGTCCAGCTCCGCGCCTTCCGCGGCTCGGACGAGAGCTGAGGGGCCGACGATGACCATCGCAGGAGTCCGCAACCACCCCGACGCCGAGCTCCCGCTCGAGCCCGCGAAGAGGGCCGCACCGCCGACGACGATCGGCGGACTGGCCCTGCGCACCCCGTTCTGGGTGTTCTCCGGCGCCATCGCCGTGATCTTCCTGTTCCCGCTGGTGTGGACCGCGTTCTCGTCGGTCTCCCCGCACCCGGGCACCGGGCAGGTCGACGGCTGGGGCCTCGGCAACTACGTGACGCTCGCGCACTACCAGGCGGGCATCTGGCAGTACCTCGCCAACTCGGTGTTCGTCTCCGGGCTGTGCGTGGTGCTCACCCTCGCCATCTCGACGCTGGGCGGGTACGCGTTCGCCCGGTTCCGCTTCCCGGGCCGCAACGCGCTCTTCATGCTCACGCTGGCGATCCTTATGGTCCCGTACGCCA
Organism: Cellulomonas sp. P4_H12; assembly: GCF_056400905.1. NCBI lineage: Bacteria > Bacillati > Actinomycetota > Actinomycetes > Micrococcales > Cellulomonadaceae > Cellulomonas > Cellulomonas sp. P4_H12. The sequence goes on along the minus strand of NZ_JBFUKJ010000002.1, from coordinate 10,896 downwards.
CGCTGCTGATCCCGCTGTACGTGCTGCTCAACTCGATCGGGCTGCAGAACTCGCTGGTCGGCGTCGCGCTCGTGCTCACCATGTTCCAGCTGCCGTTCTCGACGTTCATGATGCGGATCTCGTTCGAGTCGATCCCGCGCGAGCTGGACGAGGCGGCCATGGTCGACGGCTGCTCGTCGTTCTCGGCGCTGTGGCGCGTGCTGCTGCCGGCCGTGAAGCCGGGGCTGATCACGGTCGGGCTGTTCGCCTTCCTGGCGGCGTGGAACGACTTCTTCGCCCCGCTGATCCTCATCAACGACTCGAACAAGCTGACGCTCCCGCTCGCCGTGGCGAACCTGCGGGTCCAGGTGCAGGGCGTCATCGACTATGGCGCCACCGAGGCCGGCGTGGTCGTCCTCGCCCTCCCCTGCATCGTCCTGTTCCTCCTGCTCCAACGACACTACGTGCGCGGCTTCATGTCGGGTGCGCTCAAGGGATGACCACCATGACGACCACACGAGCGACGCCGGTCGCCCCCTCGCGCGGGGCGCTGCGCCCCCTCGGCCTCGACGAGGTCCAGATCACCGGCGGCTTCTGGGCCGAGCGGCAAGCGGTCAACGGCGCCGCGAGCCTGGCGCACATCGAGCACTGGATGGAGCGCGAGGGCTGGATCGGCAACTTCGACGCGGCCGCCGACGGTTCCCTGTCCGGGCAGCCGGACAAGCACATGGGCCGGGAGTTCTCCGACTCGGAGGTCTACAAGCTGCTCGAGGCCATGGCGTGGGAGATCGGCCGCACCGGCGACGCCACGCTCGAGGCCCGCTTCCGCGCGCTGGTCGCACGCGTCGCCGCTGCCCAGGAGACGGACGGCTACCTCAACACCAACTTCGGCCGGCCCGGCCAGCGCCCGCGGTACTCGGACCTGGAGTGGGGCCACGAGCTGTACTGCTACGGCCACCTGTTCCAGGCGGCGGTCGCGCGGGCACGCACCCGACCCGACGCCGACGACGGCCTGCTGGCCGTGGCCCGGCGCGCCGCCGACCACGTCGTCGCCACCTTCGGCCCGGACGGCATCCGGTCGGTCTGTGGGCACCCCGAGATCGAGCCGGCCCTCGCCGAGCTGGGCCGCCTGACGGGCGAGCGCGCGTACGTCGACCAGGCCGCGCTGTTCGTCGAGCGCCGCGGCACCGGCACGCTGGCCGACATCGACCTGGGCCGCGACTACTTCCAGGACGACGTGCCGGTGCGCGAGGCGACCGTCCTGCGCGGGCACGCCGTGCGGGCCAACTACCTGGCGGCGGGAGCGGTCGACGTGGCCGTCGAGACGGACGACACCGCGCTGCTCGCCGCCCTGACCACACAGTGGGAGACCACGGTCGCCCGCCGGACGTACGTCACCGGCGGCCAGGGCTCGCACCACGAGGGCGAGTCGTTCGGCGACGACTACGAGCTGCCGCCGGACCGCGCCTACTCGGAGACCTGCGCGGGCATCGGCTCCGTCATGTTCTCCTGGCGTCTGCTGCTCGCGCAGGGCCTGCCGCGGTACGCGGACCTGGTCGAGCGCACGCTGTACAACGTGGTCGCCACGTCGCCGTCGGCGCAGGGCACGGCGTTCTACTACACGAACACGCTGCACCAGCGCGTGCCGGGCACGGTCCCGCCGACGGACGTCGCGAGCCCCCGGGCCTCGTCGTCGCTGCGGGCGCCGTGGTTCGCCGTGTCGTGCTGCCCCCCCAACGTGGCCCGCACGCTCGCCAGCCTGGCCACCTACGTCGCCACCACGGACGACGACGGGCTGCAGCTGCACCAGTACGCGCCCGCGCGCATCCGCACCGCGCTGCCGGACGGCCGCCGCGTCGAGCTGGACGTGGAGACGGCCTACCCGCGCGACGGCGTGGTCCGGGTGACCGTGGTGAGCACCGAGGACCGCCCCTGGACGCTGAGCCTGCGGGTGCCCGCCTGGGCGCAGGGCGCGACGCTGGTGACCCCCGACGGCGAGCAGTCCGCGCCCACCGGCACGGTCGCGGTGCACCGCCGCTTCGCCGCCGGCGACGTGGTGGAGCTGCGCCTGCCGGTCGCGCCGCGCGTCTCGAGCGCCGACCCGCGCATCGACGCGGTCCGCGGGTGCGTCGTGGTCGAGCGCGGTCCCGAGGTGCTCTGCGTGGAGTCCGTCGACGCGGGCCGGGACGTCGGTGACCTGAGGCTCGACCTGGACGCCGGCCTGCGCGAGGTCGACGGGCAGGTGCTGGCGACGATGGTCGCCGGGACCGCCGACGACGCCGCCTGGCCGTACGGTCCGGCGAGCGAGCGCCCTGTCGCGCGCACCGCGCAGGTGCCGCTGATCCCGTATCACCACTGGGCCAACCGCGGACCGTCGACCATGCGGGTGTGGATCCCGAGAGGGTGAACGCTCCGCACGGCGGCGGCCGTGCTCTGGCCTTGCCCCGGCGGCAGGTGCAGAGTGTGCCGGGTGGCACTCACCAGCAGGGCCGTCGTCGCGACCGCGTACGGCGGGCCCGAAGTTCTCCGCCTGATCGACGTCGACCCGGGCGAACCCGGGCCGGGCAACGTGCTGATCGAGGTGCGGGCGGCCGGCGTCAACCCCACCGACTGGAAGGGCTACGCCGGCCTCTACGGCGCCGACCCCGCCAAGCTGCCGATGCGGCTGGGCTACGAGGTGGCCGGCGTGGTGAGCGCCGTCGGGCCGTCCGTGCGGTGGCTGACCCCGGGTGACGAGGTCATCGCGTGGCGGGTCACCGGTGGCTACGCGGACCGCATCGTCGCCTCGGAGCAGGTGACCGTGCGCCGGCCGGCCACTCTCGACTGGCCCGCCGCGTCGGGTCTGCTGCTCACCGGCGCCACCGCCGTGCACACCCTGAGCGCGACCGGCACCCACGACGGCGACGTCGTGCTCGTGCACGGCGGCTCGGGGGGCGTCGGGCGCATGGTGGTCCAGCTCGCGGTGCTGCGCGGGGCGCAGGTCATCGCGACCGCCTCACCGTGGCACCACGACGACCTGCGCGCCCTCGGTGCTGTCCCCGTGGCCTACGGCGACGGCCTGCTCGACCGGATCGCCGACGCCGTCCGCTCGACCGGCCCGGTCACCGTCGCCATCGACACCGTGGGCACGGACGAGGCGCTCGACACCTCGGTGGCGCTGGTGACCGACCGGCTGCGCATCGCGACGATCGCCGGGTTCCGCCGCGCAGGCGAGCTGGGCATCAGGGCACTCGGGGGTGGGCCGGGCGCCGACCCGGGCACCGCGGTGCGCGAGGCGGCACGCGCCCAGCTGGCGGAGCTGGCGTCGGACGGCTCCCTCGACGTCCGGGTGGCGCAGACCTATCCGCTGTCCGAGGTGGCGCAGGCCCACCGCGACGGCCAGGCGGGGCACGCCGCGGGCAAGCTCGTCCTCATCCCCTAGCGGCTCCTAGAAGGGCAGCGGCGGGGGCGTCTCCGTGATCTCCCGACGGTGCTGCTCGTCCAGTCCGCGCAGCCCGGCGCTGGTCGCCTCGAGCACCTCCAGCGGGACGCGGACGCGCACCCGGACGGCCTGGACCCCGTTGTCGCGGTGGGGCAGCGGCGGGTGCTGGAGCGCTCCCACCACGGGGAGCCTCTCGGTCTGTGCCTCGGACGACTGTGTCACGCCGGGGACGGTACCTGCCCCGGCCAACCGGACGCCAGCCCAGATTTCGGACGCGCCGCTGACCTGCGCGCACACGCCGCTGCGACGTCAGGCAGTGCCGATCTCCGCCGCCAGCGCCCGCAGCTCGTCCAGCACCCGGCGCACGACCAGCCGCTCGGCCCGGTCCCGCCGCAGCAGCGCGTCGATCCGCCGGCCGGCGCGGACGCCCGCGAGCGGCACCAGGCGGACGTGGGCACCGCCGCCGAACGTGTAGCGGGGCAGCAGGGACACCCCGTGGCCCGCGGCGACGAGCGCCTCGACCACGTGGAAGTCGTTGACGCGGTGCACGATCTGCGGGTTGCCGGCGACCGCCCCGAGCACCGTGGCCACCGGGAACCCCTCCCGCACCGCGATCCACGGCAGGTCGCGCAGGTCCTCCGGGCGCACGTCCGCCCGGTCGGCCAACGGGTGGTCGAGCGGGACCGCCACGTCGAGCGGCTCGCGCAGCAGGGGCACCACGCGCACGGCGTCGCCGCCCGCCCAGCCGACCCCGCCGTCGGGTCGGTGCGCGACCACCACGTCCATCCGGTCGGTGAGGCCGACGAAGTCGTCCTGCGCGACGTCCTCGTCGGTGCACTCGAGCGTGATCCCGTCGATCGAGGCGACCCGCGTCAGCAGCGCCGGCAGCAGCAGCTGCGCGCCGCTCTGGAACGCGGACACCCGTACGACGCCCTGCGGCCTTGCGAGGAACTCGTCGCACGCGGCGCGCGCCCGCTCCAGCGCGACGGCGACGTCCACCGCGGCGGCGGCCAGCGCCTCTCCGGCCGGGGTGAGCCGCAGCCCTCTCCCGACGCGCTCGGTCAGCGGCACGCCGACCTCGCGCTGCAGCTGGGCCACCTGCTGGGACACGGCGGACGGCGTCAGGTGCCGCACCGCCGCCGCGGCGGTGATCCCGCCCTGCGTGCCGACGGCACGGAGCGTCTCGAGCGCGCGCGGATCCATGCAGCGACGCTACATCGTCACATCACGTTCTTTCGCTGGTGCTGCACGGACGTCGCGACGCATGCTCGGACCATGCCCGCCCGCGACCGACTGCTCGCCGCGCTCGTCGCCGTCTGCTGGGGCCTCAACTTCCCCGCGATCCACCTGTCGCTGCAGCAGTTCCCGCCGTTCTTCCTCGTGGCGCTGCGGTTCGCACTCATCGCCGTGCCCACCCTGCTGCTGGTTCCCCGGCCGACCGCGCCGTGGCGCTGGATCGCGCTGTACGGCCTCGGCTTCGGGGTGCTGCAGTTCGTCTTCCTCTACCTGGCCATGTCGTCGGGCATGCCGACCGGGCTCGCGTCGCTGGTGCTGCAGTCGTCGGCCCCGTTCACCGTGGTGCTGGCGGGGGTGTTCCTGCGCGAGCGGATCACGGCCCGGCAGGGCGCGGGGATCCTGCTCGCGGTCGCCGGCCTGGGCGGCATCGCGGCGCACCGGGCCGGGCTGGCGGGCGGCGCGACGCTGGTCCCCGTGCTCCTGACCCTCTGCGGCGGGCTGGGCTGGGCGGTCGGCAACCTCGGCAACCGCCGCGCGGTCCAGGCACAGCCGGGCGAGCCATTCCGCCTGATGCTCTGGATGTCCGTGGTGCCCCCGCTGCCGATGCTGGCGCTGTCGCTCGTGGTGGAGGGCCCGGCGCGCATCGCCGACTCGTTCCGCGGCCTCGGCACCGCGCAGGGGTTGCTCGCCCTCGCCGGTCTGCTGTTCACCGTCGTCGTCGCGACCCTGATCGGCTCCGGCCTGTGGACCACCCTGATGGGCAGGCACCCGTCGAGCACCGTGGCGCCGTTCTCGATGCTCGTGCCCGTGGTGGGCATCGGCGCCTCGTGGCTGCTGCTGCGCGAGCGCACGTCGGTCGTCGAGCTCGCCTGGGGGGCGCTGGTCCTCGCCGGGGTGCTGCTGGGCAGCACCCGTCGCCGTCAGCCGGTCGCGACGACCAGCGCCGTGGCGATCGCGGCGACGCCCTCGCCGCGACCCGTCAGCCCGAGCCCGTCCGTGGTGGTGGCCGAGACGCTGACCGGGGCGCCGACGGCGTCGGAGAGCGCCGCCTCGGCCTCCGCGCGCCGCTGACCGACCTTGGGCCGGTTCCCGATCACCTGGACCGCCACGTTGCCGATCTCGAACCCCGCCGCGCGGACCCGCCGGGCGGCCTCCGCCAGCAGCGTGGCGCCCGCGGCGCCGGCCCACTGCGGCTCGGCCGTGCCGAAGTTCGACCCGAGGTCGCCCAGGCCCGCCGCCGAGAGCAGGGCGTCGGCCGCGGCGTGCGCGGCGACGTCGGCGTCGGAGTGGCCCGCGAGCGGCCGCTCCCCCGGCCACGCGAGGCCCGCAAGGTGCAGGACCGCGTCCGGCGCCGGCTGCGGGTCGTAGGCGTGCACGTCGACGCCGATCCCGGTGCGGGGCAGCAGGCTCACGCGTCGTCCTCCGTCGGCAGCGCCGCGAGCACCAGGTCCCGGGCGGTCGTGATCTTGGCGGCCCGCCAGTCGCCGGCCACCACCCAGACGGGCTCGCCCAGCCGCTCGACCAGGCCGGCGTCGTCGGAGGCCGCCAGGGTCTCGTCGTGGGCGTCCGCCGCGCCCTGGGCGTGCGCACGGAGCAGCAGCTCGCGCGCGAACCCCTGGGGCGTCTGGACGGCGCGGAGCTCGGTCCGCGGGACTGTCTCGAGCACGGGCTCGACGGCGATACCCCGGTGGGGGGCGACGCGCTTGATCGTGTCGGTCACGGGKACCCCGGGCACCACGGCCGGGTGGCCGTCGCGCACCGCGTCGACCACGCGCGCGACCAGCGACGGCGGCGCGAGCGGACGGGCCGCGTCGTGCACGAGCACCACGTCGACGTCGTCGGCCCGCGGGTCGCCCACGAGCGCCGCGAGGCCCGCGGCGACGGACGCCTGCCGGGTCGCTCCGCCGGCGACGACGAGCAGCGCGACCTCGTCGGAGAGGTGCGCGAGCTCGCGCTCGATCGCGTCGAGGTGGAAGGCGGGTGCCGTCACCACCAGCACCTGGACGCGCTCGTCGCCCGCCGCACGCGCCGCCAGCAGGTTGCGGGCGGCGTGCGCGACGAGCGACTGACCTTCCAGAGGCACGAGGGCCTTCGGGAGGGAATGACCGAGCCTGCTGCCGCTCCCGGCGGCAGTCAGGACTGCAGCGACGCTCACCTGGTCAGGTCGGCGTCAGGACGCGAGGACCTCGTCGAGGATCGCTTCGGCCTTCTCCTCCTCGGTGTGCTCGGCAAGTGCGAGCTCCGAGACGAGGATCTGGCGGGCCTTGGCGAGCATGCGCTTCTCGCCCGCGGACAGGCCGCGGTCGGCGTCCCGGCGGGAGAGGTCGCGGACGACCTCGGCCACCTTGATGACGTCGCCGGACGCGAGCTTCTCGAGGTTCGCCTTGTAGCGGCGCGACCAGTTGGTCGGCTCTTCGGTGTACGGCGCGCGCAGGACCTCGAACACCTTGTCGAGACCTTCCTGGCCCACGACGTCACGGACGCCCACCAGGTCGACGTTCTCAGCCGGGACCTCGATGGTGAGATCCCCCTGAGCGACCTTGAGCTTGAGGTAGAGCTTGTCCTCTCCGCGGATGGTTCTGGTCTTGATCTCTTCGATCAATGCCGCACCGTGGTGCGGGTAGACAACGGTCTCCCCAACAGTGAAAGTCATCTGCAGGTGTCCCCTTTCGCAGAGGGGTATCTTATCACGCCCTTTTTGGCCTTTTGCCGCGTGATTACGCCCATCCCTGCAGGTCACGGGCCGGTGACGCGCCCCGCCGCGGGCTCGGGCCCGAGCGGCCGGTCGGGCGTCCGGCACGCAGGGCGGACCCCCGCGCGGCGGATAGGCTGAGCCCCGACGCACCACCCGCCGACCAGCCCGCAGCGCCCGACGCCCCGAGGAGTCATCGTGACCTCGCCCCGCCCCCGCACCCTCCGGGCGACCGCCCTCGCCGCCGGCGTCGCCGTCGTCGGGCTCGCGCTCGCCGGCTGCTCCGCCACCAACCGGATCACCACCGACGACCCCTACAGCGCGTCCGACGGGATCCGGGTCGTGCTGGGCGACGTGCGCGGCAGCGACCTGCTGGTCGTCTCCGAGGCGAAGGGCGAGCCGGGCAACCTGCTCGGCGGCCTCATCAACGACAGCACCGAGGACCGCACCGTCACGGTGTCCGCGGGCGACGACTCGACGGACGTCGAGCTCGGCCCGAAGGAGACCGTCCTCCTCGGCGGCGGGGACGCGCCCGAGGACGGGCAGGCCACCGTCATCTTCTCGTCCGTCGACGTCCCGCCGGGCGCCGTGCTGAAGGTGACGATCTCGACGCCGGAGGACGGCTCCACCACGGCGGACGTGCCGGTGCTCGACGGCTCCCTGCCCGAGTACGCGACGTCCGTGCCGACGCCGACCCCGTCCGACTGACCGCACGGGCACGAGAAGAGGGGCCGCCCGATGCCGGACGGCCCCTCTTCTCGTCCCGAGGCTCAGCCGAAGCGGCCCGAGATGTAGTCCTCCGTGGCCTGCTCGCGCGGTGAGGAGAAGATGGTCGAGGTCTCGTCGATCTCGACCAGGCGACCCGGCTGACCGGTCGCGGCCAGATTGAAGAAGGCGGTCCGGTCGGAGACGCGGGCTGCCTGCTGCATGTTGTGCGTGACGATGACGATCGTGTACTCGGCCTTGAGCTCCGCGATGAGGTCCTCGATCGCGAGGGTCGAGATCGGGTCGAGCGCCGAGCACGGCTCGTCCATGAGGAGCACCTGCGGCTTGACCGCGATCGCGCGGGCGATGCAGAGGCGCTGCTGCTGGCCGCCCGAGAGGCCGGAGCCGGGCCGGTTCAGGCGGTCCTTGACCTCGTTCCAGAGGTTCGCGCTGCGCAGCGACGTCTCCACGACCTCCTCGGCGTCGGACTTGGAGATGCGCTTGTTGTTCAGCTTGATGCCGGCCAGCACGTTCTCGGCGATCGACATCGTCGGGAACGGGTTGGGGCGCTGGAAGACCATGCCGACCTGTCGACGGACCGCGACGGGGTCGACGTCCGAGCCGTACATGTCGATGCCGTCCATCGCGACGGTGCCCTGGACGTACGCGCCCGGGATCACCTCGTGCATCCGGTTGAGGGTGCGCAGGAACGTCGACTTGCCGCAGCCGGACGGGCCGATGAACGCGGTCACGGACCGGGGCTCGACCGACATCCCGATGTCGGCGACCGCCTTGAAGTCGCCGTAGAAGATGTTGAGGTCCTTGACGTCGATTCGCTGTGCCATGGGGGATCTCCTTGTGGGGCTCAGGCCCGGGTCTTGGGCGCGAACCAACGGCTCACGCCGCGCGCCACGAGGTTGAGCAGCATGACGACCAGGATCAGCACGAGCGCCGCGCTCCAGGCCCGGTCGTAGTTGATCGTCGGGATGCACGCGGCGTCGCCGGGAGCACAGGGCACGAGCCCGGCCGCGTACTGGCGGTACACGTACACGGGCAACGTCATCATGTTGCCCTCGAACACGTTGTTGTTGATCGAGTCGGTGGCGCCGACCGTGATGAGCAGCGGCGCCGTCTCGCCGATGACGCGGGCGATGGCGATCATGACGCCCGTCGTGATGCCCGCCACGGCCGTGCGCAGGACGATCCGGATGATCGTCAGCCACTTCGGCACGCCCAGCGCGAACGATGCCTCGCGCAGCTCGTTGGGCACGAGGCGCAGCATCTCCTCGGTCGAGCGGATGACCACGGGGATCATCAGCACCGAGAGGGCGGCCGCGCCCACCACCCCGCTCGTCGCGCCCGGCCCGACCACCAGGTAGAACAGCGAGAACGCGAACAGACCGGCGACGATCGACGGGATGCCGGTCATCACGTCGACGAGGAACGTGACCGCCCGCGCCAGCGAGCCGGAGCCGTACTCGACGAGGTAGATCGACGTCAGGATGCCGATCGGCACCGAGATGAGGGTGGCCAGGCCCGTGATGAGGATGGTGCCGAGCAGCGCGTGGTAGACGCCGCCCGCGTCCATGCCGCCGTACACGTTGCGCATCGAGTGCGTCAGGAAGTAGAGGTCGAACCGGCCCATGCCGTTCGCGATGACGCTCCAGATGAGCGAGACCAGCGGGATCATCGCGAGGACGAAGGCGCCCCAGATGAGCACCCGCATGATGCGGTCCGTGCGGCGGCGGCGCGGGTCGACCTGCCCGAGCAGTCGCCGCAGCTCGTCGGTGTCCGGGGACAGCGTGTCGGTGATGGCCATGTCAGTTCGCCCCCGAGAATTCCTTGCGCCGCGCGATGATGCTGCGGGCAGCGAGATTGACGAGCAGCGTGATGATGAACAGCGCGAGACCGGTCGCGATCAGGGTCGAGCGGCCGATGTCGTTCGCGTCGTTGAACCGGGCCGCGATGTTGGCGGCGATGGTCTGCTGCTGGCTCGCGACGAGCAGCTTGAACGAGTAGAGCAGCCCGGGCGACAGGATCATGAGGACGGCCATGGTCTCGCCGAGCGCGCGGCCGAGGCCGAGCATCGCGGCGGACGTGACGCCGGAGCGGCCGAACGGCAGGACGGCCATCCGGATCAGCTCCCAGCGCGTCGCGCCGAGGGCCAGGGCGGCCTCCTCGTGCAGCCGCGGCGTCTGCAGGAACACCTCGCGGCTCACGGCCGTGATGATCGGCAGGATCATCACGGCGAGCACGATCGCGGTCGTCATGAGGACGCGCGGCGGGTTCGAGGCGTTGCCGTGGGCGTCGCCCGCGAACAGCGGGATCCAGCCGAAGTAGTCCACGAGGAACTGCCAGACCGGCTGGACCTTGGGCGCGAGCACCTGCACGCCCCAGAGGCCGAACACGACGGACGGGATCGCGGCGAGCAGGTCGACCACGTAGCCCAGGACCGAGGCCATCCGGCGGGGCGCGTAGTGCGAGATGAACAGGGCGATCCCCACGGCGATCGGCACGGCGATCACCAGGGAGACGATCGCGGCCAGGATCGTGCCGAACACCAGCGGTCCGACGACGCTCCAGAGGTTGCCGCCCGCGGGGATCCACGGCACCACCGAGGCGAGGTCGCCGTGGGTGAGGGCCGGCATGGCCTCGATGAGCAGGAAGATGGCGACTGCGGCGAGCACGGCGAGGATGACGATGCCGGACCACACTGCCAGGTACCGGAACCCGCGGTCGAGGCCGCGGTCGGTCGGCTTGGAGCGGCGTTTCCGCGGTGATGCTGCCGGCGCGGGGGCCGGGGTCATCGCTGTCGTGGGCGAGGCCAACGAATCTCTCCTGTCAGGGAGTCGAAGTGCGTCGT